>JAKSSE010000057.1 GCA_024403255.1 Lachnospiraceae bacterium | reverse complement strand
TTTCTTGCCATCTCATCGCTCTCTAAGTACTCATCATAAGTAGTAATCTTATCGATTAATGAGCCGTCTGGCATAATTTCCATAATACGGTTTGCGGTTGTCTGAACTATCTGATGGTCTCGAGATGAGAAAAGAAGAACGCCGCTGAACTTCTTCATCCCCTCATTGAGTGCTGTAATACTTTCCATATCAAGGTGATCAGTAGGCTCATCAAAAATAAGAACATTCGATGCTTCTATCATCATCTTTGAAAGCATTACACGAACCTTCTCCCCTCCGGATAAAACGCGCATCTTTTTAACGCCGTCCTCACCTGGGAAAAGCATTCTTCCAAGGAATCCACGAACATAAGTCGCATCCTTAATTTCTGAATACTGAGTAAGATAATCAACTATTACTAAATCGGTATCAAAAATCTTGGTGTTGTCCTTAGGGAAATATGACTGAGAAGTAGTAACGCCCCACTTATATGTACCCTCGTCTGGCTCCATCTCACCCGATAAAATCTGGAAAAGGACAGTCTTTGCAAGCTCGTTTCCGCCAACAAAAGCAATCTTATCCTCACGATTAACGTTAAATGAAATATTATCAAGAACTTTTACGCCATCGATAGTCTTTGAAATACCCTCAACAAAAAGTACCTCGTTACCAATCTCACGCTGTGGTCTAAAATCAATATAAGGATATTTACGGCTTGAAGGTTTAATCTCATCAAGCTCAATCTTTTCAAGTGCCTTCTTTCTTGAGGTAGCCTGTTTAGACTTTGAAGCGTTTGCAGAGAATCTGGAAATAAATTCCTGAAGTTCCTTAATCTGCTCTTCCTTTTTCTTATTTGCCTCTTTACGCTGCTTTATAATAAGCTGACTAGACTCATACCAGAAATCATAGTTACCAGCATAAAGCTGAATCTTGCCATAATCGATATCTGCGGTATGTGTGCAGACTTTATTAAGGAAATATCTATCATGCGATACAACAATGACAGTATTTTCAAAGTTAATAAGGAACTCCTCAAGCCAGCCAATAGCATCTAAGTCAAGGTGGTTTGTAGGCTCATCCAAAAGAAGAATATCTGGATTACCAAAAAGTGCTTTTGCAAGAAGTACCTTAACCTTAAGCTCTGATGGAAGATCTTTCATTATGGTGTAATGGAATTCTGTTTCGATTCCAAGTCCGTTTAAAAGCTGAGCTGCATCAGACTCTGCATTCCATCCATCCATATCAGCAAATTCAGCTTCAAGTTCAGAAGCCTTTATACCATCCTCATCCGAGAAATCCTCTTTCATGTATATAGCTTCTTTTTCTTTCATGATGTCATAAAGTCTCTGATTACCCATAATTACAGTATCAAGAACATTAAACTCATCATACTTAAAGTGATCCTGCTCTAAAACTGAAAGTCTCTGGCCTGGAGTGATTGAAACATCTCCATTTGTAGGCTCAAGTACTCCAGATAAAATCTTTAAAAATGTTGACTTACCAGCGCCGTTTGCACCGATAATTCCATAACAGTTGCCTTCGGTAAATTTAACGTTAACCTCTTCGAAAAGAGCCTTCTTACCAAATCGAAGGGTGACATTATTTGCCTGAATCATTTTCTATCTCCTAATTCTTAAAACTATGAATAGGTGCAGGTATTCTGCCCTTTCTATTTACAAATGCATCGCAAGAAAATTCGTTTACTGGCATAATTGGAGCATATCCAAAAAGTCCACCAAACTCAACCTGGTCACCTACATCCTTGCCAATTGCAGGAATGATACGAACTGCAGTTGTCTTCTGGTTTACCATACCAATTGCCATTTCGTCAGCAATGATACCTGAAATAGTAGTTGCCTTTGTCTTTCCTGGAATTGCAATCATATCAAGTCCTACAGAGCATACGCAAGTCATTGCCTCAAGTTTTTCTAATGTAAGAGCGCCTATTTTAGCAGCATCAATCATACCCTGATCTTCTGATACTGGAATAAAAGCACCTGAGAGACCGCCAACATAACTTGACGCCATAACTCCACCCTTTTTAACCTGATCATTTAAAAGAGCCAAAGCTGCTGTTGTACCAGGAGCACCTGCATATTCAAGGCCAATCTCGCAAAGAATATCAGCAACAGAATCTCCGATTGCCGGGGTAGGTGCCAACGAAAGATCAACAATACCAAAAGGTATTCCCATTCGTTCAGATGCTTCTTTTGCAACAAGCTGACCTACACGAGTAACCTTAAATGCTGTCTTTTTAATTGTCTCGCAAAGAACTTCAAAGCTTTCGCCTCGTACTTTTTCAAGTGCAGTCTTTACAACACCTGGGCCAGAAACTCCGACATTAATAATTGCATCAGCTTCTGTAACTCCATGAAATGCACCTGCCATAAATGGGTTGTCGTCTGGAGCATTACAGAACACAACAAGCTTCATGCAGTCTGCTGAATCATTGTCCTTTGAAACTTCTGCAACCTCTTTTATAATCTCACCCATAAGACGAACAGCGTCCATGTTGATACCTGTCTTGGTCGAACCAAGATTTACAGAAGAACAAACTCTGTCAGTCTCATGAAGTGCCTGTGGAAGTGATTTAATAAGCATTTCCTCAGCTTTTGTCATACCCTTTGAAACTAAAGCTGAAAATCCTCCAATAAGGTTAACTCCTACAACTTTTGCTGCATCATCCAAGGTGTGAGCAAAAGACACAAAATCCTCTGGCTTTTTACAGCACGAAGCACCAACTAAAGAAATCGGAGTAACAGAAATTCTCTTATTCACAATTGGAATACCAATCTCTTTTTCTATCTCATTTCCTGTTGCTACAAGATTTTTTGCTGTGGTTGTAATCTTTTCAAAAACCTTTTTGTTACACTCCTTCAAATCAGAATCAATGCAATCCAAAAGGCTGATTCCTAAAGTGATAGTACGAACATCAAGATTATGCTCATCTACCATCTTGTTTGTTTCTATTACTTCGTTAATATTTATCATTTTTTCACCTAGATTCTGTGCATCATCTCAAAGATTGCTTCCTTCTGACATTTAACCTGAACGCCAAGTTCCTCACCAATCTGATCAAGTTCCTTCTGGCACTGATCAAACTCTTTTTCTGAATTAGTGTTATCCGCAATCATCATCATGTTGAAAATTCCCTGAACGATTGTCTGAGAAATATCAAGAATGTTGATTTTGTTATTTGCAAGGTAAGTGCAAACCTTTGCAAGAATACCTACGGTATCTTTTCCTACTACTGTGATGATAATCTTATCCTGTTCCATATCTATCTCCTTTAAAATTCAATACATTTTGAAATTTCATCCCTCGAAGCAATGTCCATCGGAAAATCCTTTGAGGAAAGTATTCCAGGCCCTGCATCAATTTCAGTTACCACCGTCTGCCGTGCAAGCGCTGGATAGTTATTATCTTTACTTAGGTGTCCTAAGAAAACATGCTTTATTCTCTCGGAAAGCACCAAGTCAAGAAGTCTTCCTCCTGCTGCATTTGAAAGGTGCCCTTTATCAGAAAGAATACGGTTTTGCAGCTGGTATGGATACCGACCGGCCCGAAGCATCCTTTCATCATGATTTGACTCTATAAGCAAAACATCAAGATTCCTGTAAGCCTCGATGATTTCTTCATCGTAGGTCCCCAGATCAGTTATTACACCTGCCTTTTTTCCATTCTGACTTACCGTGTAAGCACAGGGCTCCAAAGTATCGTGCGAAACCTTAGTAACATGTATCTGTAAATCACCAATATTGTAGTCATGACCATACTCCACAATATTAATTTTACTTTTTGACATATCACCAAGTTTTCCCTTCAGGAACATTCCTTTATTTGTCCCTTCAGTCGCATAAATATCTGCTCCTGATTTTCTGGAAAAAACTCCAAGACCACCTATGTGATCCGAGTGCTCATGTGTCACCAGAACTGCATCTATATCCAAACTGGTAAGTCCAAGTGAATTTAGACCTTCCTCTATCTTTTTCCCGGCAATTCCAGTATCTATCAGTATATGTGTGCTCTCGCTTCCAATGTAAATACAGTTACCACTGCTGCCACTGGCTATACTACAAAACCTCATTAGGCTACCCAGTATACCTTAAGCTCATCGCCCTCGTTTAATTCACTGGTGTACTGAGCATTTTCGCCATTTAAAATGCAGGCAACGGTAGTACCTTTTCTTTCATTTACGTTAAAGCCAATTGCATCAAAAATATCTACAAACATATAGCTATCACGACCGCGAAGAGTAACTTCCTCACCATTACAGGTAACATGTATCTCGCCCTTGAACTTATCTGGAACCTCCTCATAAGTAGCCTCATAAGCGCCATAAGAAGTTGCAAGCTCCCATTCAACTGAGAAGTTCTCGTATACAAGAGTGTTCTCATCTGCAGGACGATTATTAACTAAAATCGCATAGCCATCATCAAGCTCTACATCCATAAATTTAGCAAGCTGGCTGACAGTATAATATCCTCTAAATTCGATGACATCGCCATCTTTTACCTCATAGCTGCCTGATTCAAGAGCACCATTTACTTCAACATACTTTGGAACAGGAATAGGTGAACCATTCACCATAAAAGTCATAGTACTCTTTCCGTACTCTTCAAGCATATCTAAAGTATATTTAGCACTTGCGCCCTCTGTTGAAGGTGTAACAACAATGTGGCAGTTTGGAGTAAGTGGACTGTTAATATTTGCTGGAGAATCATTTATTGTAATAATTGCACTCTCACCAGCCTCACCACGTGCAAATCGCTCTCTTCCATTTACCTTAAAGGTAATATGCTTTCCTCTTCTTGGGAAAAGCTGATCTGTATCATATCCAGCCTGAATAGCTGCATCCACAACAGTAAGATGATCATTATCATAAAGCTTCATCATCTCACCATTAAAATGAACCATGATAAAGTTATTTCTTGCATCATAGTAATTTAAGCAGATACCAATTGGGGTAACAACAAGCGGATCCTTTTTATCATCCATACCACCAAAATCAACAGCCCCAAGAACTTCTTCACCTCGAAGAGCAACACGCTCTTTGACAACTCCAAGCTCTTCTGAAAGGATTCCTGTGAAACCATGAACCTTTCCACCACCGCCTACTACAAAGCATGCAGAAACTGATTTATCTCCATTAAGCTCAATAATCTTATCTGAGATAAGCTTTGCCATCTTGTTAATCTGTGGAGTAAGAAGTTCCCAGACCTCTTCTGATGGAACGGTATGAGTTGTCATCATAATGTCAGTATAGGTGACTTCCTTTTCAGTAGAAGACTGTAACTTCATCTTTTCAGCCTCTGCAAAAGTGCAAAGATAATGCTGTACCAAAATTTCAGTCATCTCATCACCAGCACAAGGAATCATGCCGTAAGCAATGATTGATCCATCCCTTGTAATACAGATATCGGATGTACCTGCACCAATATCGACAAGAGCAATATTAAGCATTCTAAAAGCTTCTGGGATTGCAACATTGATTGCTGCGATAGGCTCCAAGGTAAGATTTGCAACAGTAAGCCCTGCCATCTCAACCGCTGAATAAAGACCATCTACTACGTCCTCTGGAAGGAATGTAGCAATGATATCTTCTGAGATTTCTTCTGCCTTGTGCCCTTCAAGATTAGTGAAAATTTCACCATTCAAAAAGTATTTAACTACAGAATATCCAACACAATAGAATTTGTAATTGGTATCATTTTCTTCTTTAAGAATCTTTCCGGCTTCATCAACACCAAGAAGATCCAATGTATGTATATCTTCGCCTGTAACAACGCTCTCTTCTGAAAATCTCTGCGAAACTCTGGTTTCAATAGTGCGAAGTACACGACCTGCAGCTGCTATACAGGTTTCCTTAAGCTCTACGCCAAGCTGAGACTCAAGTTCCTCTTTTACAACTTTTATAACTTTTGCAACTCGTCCGATATCATGAATCTGTCCATCGAGCATCGCTCTTGAGTCATGCTCTTTCGAATAAATTCCAACCACATGGAATCCATCCTCATCCTTATATCCGACAGTTCCAACTACGTTTCTGGTACCTATATCAAGACCAAAAACAAGCTCTACATTTTTTAAATCAACCATTCCTAAAACCACTCCAAAAAAACGTCAGAATTTGACACCTAATTTTATCATTTTAGGGGCTGTTTTTCAAGGAATTTGACGAATAACGAGCCATGCGAAGACAGGCTCGAAATCAGCCGTGGGAGCTTGCTCACAAACGGCTGTATTTCAGACTGGATTCATAGGGCGACAAACGACATGAGCAAGAA
>JAKSSE010000056.1 GCA_024403255.1 Lachnospiraceae bacterium | reverse complement strand
AAGACCGTTGTTTGGAACGGACCTATGGGCGTATTCGAGAACCCTACTCTTGCAGAAGGTACTCTTGCAGTTGCTAAGGCACTTGCAGCATCTTCAGCAACCACTATCATCGGTGGTGGTGATTCAGCAGCAGCAGTTAACCAGATGGGTCTTGGCGATAAGATGAGCCACATCTCTACTGGTGGTGGTGCTTCTCTTGAGTTCCTTGAGGGTAAGGCTCTTCCAGGCGTAGTTGCAGCTGATAACAAATAGAGCGATAAAAGCGAGAAAAACAGAAAATGCGTCAAGCTTGCTTGTAAGCACTTTTCTGTTTGGCGAGCATAACGGTTGAGCAATGCCCTGTGCGGAGCACAGAATAGGCGTTGCGAAGGACCGTAGGATTTCGTGAACGAAGTGAAGAAATCCGTATCGCTCGTATATTTAATAGACAGGAGATAATTAAAAATGGCAAGAAGAAGAATTATTGCTGGAAATTGGAAGATGAACATGACTCCAAGCAAGGCAGTTGAACTTTGCGAGACTCTTAAAGATTTAGTAAAGAACGATGCAGTAGACGTAGTATATTGCGTGCCTGCAATCGACATCGTTCCAGTAGCAAAGGCTATTGAAGGAACTAACGTACAGCTTGGTGCAGAGAACTTCTACATTGAAGATTCTGGTGCATTCACTGGCGAAATCTCAGCTCCAATGCTCAAAGAGTGTGGTGTTAAGTACATCATCATCGGACATTCAGAGAGAAGAGACATCTTTGGCGAGAATGATATCCTTATCAACCAGAAGGTTAAGAAGGCATTCGCATCAGGTCTTACTCCAATCCTTTGCTGTGGTGAGTCACTTGCACTTCGTAAGGCTGGTACTTACAAAGAGTGGATTGCTCGTCAGATTAAGTGGGATCTTACTGACGTAACTGCAGATCAGGTTAAAGAGCTCGTTATCGCTTATGAGCCAATCTGGGCTATCGGTACTGGCGAGACTGCAACTGCAGATCAGGCACAGGAAGTTTGCAAGATGATCCGTGAGGTTATCGCAGATATGTACGATGCAGCTACCGCTGATGCAGTTCGTATCCAGTATGGTGGATCTATGAACGCTGGCAACGCTGCAGAGCTTCTTTCAAAGGACGATATCGACGGTGGTCTTATCGGTGGTGCTTCACTTAAGCCAGACTTCGGTCAGATTGTTAATGCATAATTAAAACATTTATTTTACCCTCAGCTTAGGCTGGGGGTATCTATGTTCTTATGAGGAAAAGTTTTTTAGCTGTTTTAGTTGCCTCTTTAGTGCTTTTAACAGGATGCGGCGAGGCTGCAATTGTTGTTCCAAAGATAATCACAGTCCCAGAGGAAACTAAAGAACCAGAAACTGAAGAAAAGGACAGTCCTTCGTTAAATGAGGGAAAGCTTCTTGGCGTCGAAGACGTTATGAATCTTATTTTGACTGAGTCTCCCGCAAGTTTTCTTGGGGGATATGCGGTTGATGAAGGTTTTCTTACTTATATCGTAGGAACTTATGGTTCAGATATACTTCGTGAACTATCTGACAGGATGAATGAGGGCAAAGAAGTCTGGTACGAATTAACAGGCCGCTCTATTCATACTTTGATGTGTGACTATTTCCTTTCCACTGGATTAGAACCAGATATGGTGGAAAGAGTTTATTATAAAGACTGTGCAAACGATGACAAAATAATCATGGATTTCACTGGAGATATAAATCTTGGTGAAGGCATGGGCGCAGTGACAAGAATGGATAAAGAGGGTATTACATTAAAGGATTGCTTTGATGCAGATACTCTTGAAGAAATGCAAAGTGCAGACATTCTTGTTGTAAATAATGAGTGTACGCTTTCAACCAAGGGTTCACCACTTGAGGGAAAGGCTTATACTTTTAGGGGAAATCCGGAACGAGTTTCAAACCTTATTGAGATTGGGGCAGATTTCGCAGGGCTTGCTAATAATCATATTTATGATTTTGGTCCAGACGCCCTTCTTGAAACAGTTGAGACTATAGAAAATGCAGGTATTCCTACCTCAGGAGCTGCAAAAAATCTTGAGGAAGCATCAAAGCCTGTATATTATATTTGCAACGGCAGAAAAATTGCAGTAATTGCAACAACCGAAATTGAAAGGTCAACAGGCTATACAAAAGCTGCGACTGAGGATTCTCCAGGTACTTTAAAGTGTTTGGAACCGGCATATGTTAATTCTGTAATAAGAAGAACAAAACGAATTTCGGATTATGTTGTTGTTTTTGTTCACTGGGGTACTGAAGGCGAAGAAAATTATGCCTGGGATCAGGTGAATTTATCTGAAGGATTTCAGATGGCAGGAGCAGATGCTGTAATTGGCGGCCACACCCATTGCCTGCAGGGAATGGGATTTTATGGCGATATGCCAGTTGTCTACAGTCTTGGAAATTATTGGTTTTCAAGTACGGCAAATCTTCCAGGTGGATACAACACAGGACTAGCCCAGCTGGAAATTACAAACGATTTAGAAACTACACTACGGTTTATTCCTTGCCGTTTTACTAGTGGTGAGGTTAAAATGCTTCATGGTGATGAAGCAAGAAATATATACAATTATCTAACAAGCATTTCCACTGATGCACACCTTGATGAAGATGGAAATGTTATCAAAAACTAATTAAAAAGGAGAGAATGATGAAACCAGTTGTACTTATGGTCCTTGATGGCTACGGAATCAACGAAAATCCAGAGGGAAACGCTATTGCAATGGCAGACACCCCTAACATGGACAAACTTATGAAGGAGGCACCTTGTGTTCTTGGAAATGCTTCAGGACTTCATGTAGGTCTTCCTGATGGACAGATGGGTAACTCAGAGGTTGGACATATGAATATCGGCGCAGGCCGTATCATTTACCAGGATCTTACCCGTATTACCAAGGCTATTGAAGATGGTGATTTCTTCGAGAATAAAGCACTCTTGGCAGCAATGGAAAACTGCAAGAAGAATGATTCAGATCTTCATCTTTGGGGACTTCTTTCAGATGGTGGAGTTCATTCTCACATCACTCACCTTTATGCACTTTTAGAGATGGCTAAAAGACAGGGACTTACCAAGGTATTTGTTCATGCATTCCTTGATGGACGTGATACTCCTCCTGCATCAGGTAAGGATTACGTTCAGGCTCTTTCAGATGAAATGAAGAAGATTGGCGTAGGTCAGATCGCTTCACTTTCAGGCCGTTATTATGCAATGGATAGAGATAACAACTTCGACCGTGTTGAGAAGGCTTATGACTCTTTAGTAAACGGCGTTGGTGTTATGGAGAAAGATGCAGTAGAAGCTATGGCAAATTCATACGCTAAGGATGTAACTGATGAGTTCGTTCTTCCTACTGTTATTACTGATGCAGAAGGCAAGCCACTTTCACTTGTAAAAGATGGCGATTCAGTTATTTTCTTCAACTTCCGTCCAGATAGAGCTAGAGAAATTACCAGAGTATTCTGCGATGATAAGTTTGATGCATTTAAGCGTGACAGAAAAGATGTTTGCTATGTATGCTTTAAGGATTACGATGAGACTATTCCAAACAAGAGCATTGCTTTTGAGAAGGAAGAAATCACTAATACCTTCGGTGAGTATCTTGCGAAATCTGGCAAGACCCAGCTTCGTCTTGCAGAGACTGAGAAGTACGCTCACGTTACTTTCTTCTTCAACGGTGGTGTAGAAGAGCCTAACGTAGATGAGGCACGTATCCTTGTAAACTCTCCTAAGGATGTAGCAACTTATGACCTTAAGCCTGAGATGAGTGCACCAGAAGTTGGAATGAATCTTACCGACGCTATCAAATCTGATAAGTACGATGTAATCATTATCAACTTTGCTAACCCTGATATGGTAGGTCACACTGGCGTTATCGATGCAGCAGTTAAGGCTGTTACCAGAGTAGATTCACTTGTTGGTGAAGCAGCTGCAGCAGTTAAGGAGATGGGCGGTGTAATGTTCATCTGTGCTGATCACGGTAATGCTGAGAAGATGATAGATTATGAGACAGGAAAGCCTCATACTGCACACACTACAAACCCAGTTCCATTTATCCTTTACAACTACGACGAAGCTTATACTCTTCGTGAGGGTGGATGTCTTGCAGATATCGCTCCAACCCTTCTTGAGATTATGCAGCTTGAGCAGCCAAAGGAAATGACTGGAAAGTCACTTTTAATTAAGAAATAAGGAGTTAAAAATGGAAGAATTAAAACCTGCTAAAGAGGGTAAAGTTAGAGAGGTATATGTTGATGGCGATTCCATCATTATGGTAGCTACCGACAGAATATCAGCTTTTGATGTTATCCTTAAAAATAAAGTAACAGATAAGGGTGCAATCTTAACCCGTATGTCTTCATTCTGGTTTGACCTTACAAAAGACATCATCCCTAATCACGTAGTTTCTACTGAACTTAAGGATATGCCTGAGTATTTCCAGAAGCCAGAGTACGAAGGCAGAGTTATGAAGTGTAAAAAGCTTAACATGCTCCCAATCGAGTGCATCGTTCGTGGTTATATCACAGGTTCAGGCTGGGCTAGCTACAAAGAGAACGGTACCGTTTGTGGCATTAAGCTTCCAGAGGGACTTATCGAGTCTGATAAGCTTCCTGAACCAATCTACACTCCTTCAACAAAGGCAGAGATTGGCGATCACGATGAGAACATTTCTTTTGAGCAGTCAATTGAAGTTCTTGAGAAAGCTTTCCCAGGAAAGGGAGAAGAGTATGCAACCAAGATTAAGGATGCTACTTTAAATGTATATAAGAAGTGTGCTGAGTATGCTCTTACAAAGGGTATCATCATTGCAGATACAAAGTTTGAGTTTGGTCTTGATGAGAACGGTGAAATCGTTCTTGCTGATGAGGTTCTTACCCCAGATTCATCAAGATTCTGGCCAGTAGAAGGCTACAAGCCAGGTCAGGGACAGCCTTCTTTCGACAAGCAGTTTGTTCGCGATTACCTTAAGGCTCATCCAGAGTGCAACTATGATCTTCCACAGGAAATCATCGACAAGACTGTTGCTAAATATAAAGAAGCATTCAAGCTTTTAACAGGAAAAGATTTTTAATTAAAGGAGAATAAAATGGCTACAGATATCTACTCAAGCCCTTTGTCAGAGCGTTATGCCAGCAAAGAGATGCAGTATATCTTTTCTCAGGATATGAAGTTTAGTACCTGGAGAAAACTTTGGATTGCACTTGCTGAAACTGAAATGGAACTTGGCCTTTCAGAGAATGGCAAGCCAGTCATCACTCAGGATATGATTGATGAGATGAAAGAGCATATCTACGACATTAATTACGATGTTGCTAAAGCACGTGAAAAAGAAGTTCGTCACGATGTAATGAGCCATGTATATGCTTATGGTCAGCAGTGTCCAAAAGCAGCTGGTATTATCCATCTTGGAGCAACTTCATGTTATGTTGGTGATAATACTGATATCATCATCATGACAGAAGGTCTTAAGCTTGTTCGCAAAAAGCTTATCAACGTAATCGACAAGCTTGCAAAGTTTGCAGATGAGTATAAGGAACTTCCTACCTTGGCATTTACTCATTTCCAGCCAGCTCAGCCTACTACCGTTGGTAAGAGAGCATCACTTTGGCTTAATGAGTTTTTGATGGATTTCGAGGATCTTGAATTTGTTCTTTCTACTATGAAGCTTCTTGGTTCAAAGGGAACAACTGGTACCCAGGCAAGCTTTAAAGAGCTTTTTAATGATGACAACGAGACAATCGATAAGATTGATCCAATGATTGCTAAGAAGATGGGTTTTGAAAAGTGTGTTGCAGTATCAGGTCAGACTTACTCAAGAAAGACTGATACTCGTGTACTTAATATCCTGGCAGGTATCGCAGCTTCAGCTCACAAGATGGCAGGAGATATCAGACTTCTTCAGCATCTTAAAGAAGTTGAGGAGCCATTTGAGAAGAGCCAGATTGGTTCATCAGCAATGGCTTACAAGCGTAATCCAATGCGTTCAGAAAGAATTTGCTCGCTCGCAAGATATGTCATGATTGATGCACTTAATCCTCAGATTACTTCAGCTACTCAGTGGTTTGAAAGAACTCTTGATGATTCTGCAAACAAGCGTCTTTCAGTTGCGGAAGGATTCCTTGCATGTGATGGTATTTTGGACCTTTGCCTTAATGTAGTAGACGGTCTTGTTGTATATGACAAGGTTATTTCAAAGAGGCTTAATTCAGAACTTCCATTCATGGCTACTGAAAACATCATGATGGATGCAGTTAAGCAGGGTGGTAACCGTCAGGAAATGCACGAGAAGATTCGTGAGCTTTCAATGGAAGCAGGAAAGCATGTTAAGCAGGACGGAAAGGATAATGACCTTCTTGATCTTATTCTTAACGACCCAGCATTCAATCTTACAGAAGACGACATTGCAGGATGCATGGATCAGACAAAGTATGTCGGAAGAAGTGCACTTCAGGTTGAGAAGTTCCTTGCTAATGAGGTTAAGCCTATTCTTGATGCGAACAAAGATATCCTTGGCGCTCAGGCTGAAATCAACGTATAATTTTTATTCCCCGGA
>JAKSSE010000055.1 GCA_024403255.1 Lachnospiraceae bacterium | reverse complement strand
GAATTAGGAGGTGAAGATTATGCAGTCAAAGACATCCTGTTTTAATGTAGGAATCTTCAAAAGCAATTTAAAAAGATTTTGGCCAGGTGCAGTACTTACATTTCTTATATTTTTTGCTTTTCTTCCATTTAGTTTTTATACCGAGTGGAGTTATAGAAGACCATTTTATTCAGAGGAATTGACGGATCTTTTATACTTTGTTCCTTCGAATCTGTCATACCTTAATGTGCCATTTATTGAATTTATGGCAGCTGGTGTAGCGGTTATATTAATATTTGGCTATATGTTTAGTTCAAGAAGCGCTTACATGATGAGTTCTTTTCCTGTTGAAAGAAAAACATGGCTTTTCACAAATGTTGTAAGCCTTCTCTTTCTTGAGATTGTGCCTATAGTGATAAATGTCATAATTACTGCTTTGTTTTGTGGTGCAAATGGAATGGGCGGTGTGTCATATCTGCTTTTCTTTTTGGCTCAAAATATTTGCTATTTCCTTATATTTGATGGAATAGCAATGGTGGCAGTGTTTATTTCAGGAAACGTCCTTGGGGCAGTTGGTTCATATGTTGTTTTGAACTTTCTTTCATACATGGTTGTATCTTTTGTGTACTCTTTGCAGCATATTTTCCTGCTTGGATACAGCCCAGCAAATTTAGTTGATAATGCGGGCGATAATTGGCTTTCCCCTTGCCTTTATCTTTCGCAGCGTCATATAGGAATTGTCTGCGACTATCCAGATGGAGCAACGATTCCAACTGTAACACTCGAAGGGATTCCAGCTTTGATTATCTACTCACTTGCTGGAATCGCTTTGATGGCAGTTTGCCTTTTTATAGGCAAAGTACGTCGCACCGAAACTGCGGGGGATTTGATAAGTTTCGCATGGGTAAAGAAGGTATTTCAGATTATTGTCAGCGCATATTTATCAGTATTGATTACAGAGCTTATAGTAGCTGATTATCAAGAACGATTTATCATAAGCTATACTGAAGCTTTTATCCTGATGATACTTGGAGTGATTATTGTTGGCTTTGTGATTTTTTATGCATTTGAAATGTTTGCGAAAAGATCACTTCGAGTATTTGACATTAAGCAGCTTAAGCAGTTTTTGATATATTCGGCAGGAATTATCGCAATTATGGTTATCGTAAAATGCGATCCTACCGGGTTTGAAAAAAAGCTTCCTGATGCGGGAGAGTTAGAATGGGCTGGGTTTAACTATGACGGTGGATATGTTTATACGACATCCGATGCAGAAGAAATTATTGCTCTTCAAAAGATGTTTGTAGATAATCGTAATCTTCTTAAAAATATAAAGGAACCTGCTGTTGGATACGCAAATGGCGTGACTTTTAAATACAAGAAAAAAGATGGAAGTTATATGTATAGACGTTATGTTTTTGATGATCTCGAAGGCTGTAAGTCTGTATATGATACCTTCCTTTCAGAAATCAAAGATCCAGAAAAAATGAAAACGGGAATGATTCATCCAAAGTGGGCAGAAGTAAAAGCTGTTAGCGGTGAGTATTATAAAGAAGTTCCAATGGCCGTAGATTACGGAATGGAATGGGAGTCTACCTGGGATGAACTTAAACTTTCAACAAATCAGGTAGATGAACTTTATCACGCAGTCCTTAAAGATATAGATGAAGGTAATGTTAACCCGCTCTACAGTTACGCTGATGACGAAAAATATGTAAATCAGTTAAACTTTAATCTTACCGCCACAAACCTTGGGCTTTCATGTGATGAGATATTCAGTGAATACACAGTGAACGGCGTTGTAAGAGCAGGTACAATCCAGGATATCTACTTCTCGATAAACCTTGAGCCTAATATGAAAAATACTATTGAAAAAATGATAGAGCTTGGGGTAATAGAAAGCGAAGACGAATTGCTTTTGATTACAGAGGTGGAATAAAGTAACGGGGATTCCCAATATGATTCGATTTACGACTAACAATCGCTGTAAATCGAACATACTGGGGAATCCCCTCTTTTGTACGTATTTTCTGAAGGAACTTCATCTCGGAAGGTCCGTTTTACTTACTTGCTGGTTCTTCTGATAATGGTATCCAGGAAGAAGTTGCGCTTTTGCCACTCGAGAGAATCATCAGCAACAGGAGCTAAAGCTTCTTTAATGGTTTCAAGCTTGGCGTCGATGTTGTCGGCAAAACTGAGTGCGATTGCTTCAGCCAAAGCAGGCTTTTTAGGTGAACCGTATTCAAGTTCGCCGTGGTGGGAAACGATGCAGTGCTTAAGTTCAAGAACTGCAGTTTTGTTTACGGTTCCGATTTCTCTGACAGCATCATCTATCATTTCGACACCGACTACGATGTGTCCGATTAAGTTTCCTTCGTCGCTGTAGTCATTTACAGGAAAAGCATCGATTTCGCGAAGCTTTCCGATGTCGTGAAGCATAGCAGCGGTAAGAAGTAAATCCTTTTTGAGGAAAGGATAGTTGGTGCAGAAAAATTCACAGTTTTTGGTGACTGAAACAGTGTGCTCCAAAAGACCACCGATGAAGCTGTGATGTACGGTTTTGGCAGCGGAGTGCTTTTTGAAAGCTGCAATATATTCGCTTGAATCTCCAAAGAAGTGAGTGAGAATTTTTTTGTAGTCCTCATTACTTACTTCATTAATGAATCCCTTAAGCTCCCCAAGCATTTCATCTGTTCCGCGCTCAGAGGTTGGCATATAATCGCCAGGGTTTATATCGTCAATAGAGACTTTTCTGGCACGCTGAATATTCATTTGGAGGGCACCGTTAAACTCAGTGATTTCTCCAGAAATATCCACGTAATCCATTGCATCAAAATCATCGATGCCAGCTGAGTTTGGATCCCAGATTTTAGCGTCGATAATACCAGTTTTATCCTGCATATTTAAAGCTTCAAAAGGTTTGCCAGCTTTGGTAAGGCAGGAATTTTTGCTTTTGCAAAAATAAATTGAGTTAATTCTGTCTCCGACTTTGAGAGAATTAATAAATTGCATAAAATACTCTTTCTAGTGATAAACTTTACAACCAATATAGTTTACCATTATCCTTGCGAATTTGAAATCCCAAAACTATAATAGAAAGCATGAATAAAAAGGTTATAAAAATACTGGAATTTAACAAAATTATTGAGACTTTAAGCTCTTTTGCTGTTTCAAGTGAGGCGGCTGAACTTTGCAGAAGCCTTCGCCCAATTAATACTCCTTCTGAAATTGAAAGAATGCAGCAGGAGACGGCTGATGCGCTTTCACTAGTATTCAAAAAAGATGTTCCTTCTTTTTCTGGAATACATGATGTTTCGATGCATCTTAATAAGGCGAGAATTGGAGGATGTCTTGCGGCAGCAGATCTTCTTCAGATTGCTTCGCTTCTTATGGTGGCAAAAAGATGCAAAGAATATTTTAATGAGGAAGCTCGTGAGGTTATTGGGGAGAATAGTCCGCTTGAGGAACTATTTACTTTTCTTGACCCGGTAAAGCCTTTGCAGGAGCGTATTTTCAAAATAATAATTACAGAGGATGAGATAGCTGATGATGCATCAAGTACGCTTTTTTCTATCAGAAAAGAAAAGGCAGCAGCGGAAGCGAAGATAAGAAATTTGATGAATTCTTATGTTGCGGATGGCGCTTTATCTGATCTTCTTCAGGAAAGAGTTGTAACTACACGTGGCGGCAGATTTTGTCTTCCTGTTAAAGCTGAAAATAAGACCAAGGTTCCTGGTATGATTCATGATCAGTCGGCAACTGGTTCTACGCTTTTTATTGAACCATTGGAGGTCGTGAATTTAAATAATACTTTGCGTGAGCTTGAACTTCAGGAAAAAGAAGAAATCAGAATCATTCTTGAGGGCCTTACTGCCAGTGTAAAGGAGAATGATAACGCAATTGGCACAGATTATGAGTGCCTTCTTAAACTTGATTTTATTTTTGCAAGGGCTCTTTATGCAAAGGAAATCGGTGGAATGAGGCCGATCTTTAATAAAAAGGGAATTGTTGATTTAAAGAAAGCAAGGCATCCTATGCTTGACCCAGAAACTGCAGTTCCTGTTAGCCTTACTATTGGAAAAGATTTTGACCTTTTGCTTATTACAGGTCCAAATACCGGTGGTAAAACAGTTTCCCTTAAGACGGTTGGTCTTTTGGCACTTATGGCGCAGGCTGGACTTCACATTCCAGCTGGCGATGGAAGTAGTCTTCCTGTTTTTGATGAAGTTTATGCGGATATTGGCGATGAGCAGAGTATAGAGGCTTCACTTTCTACTTTTTCATCGCATATGAAAAATATTACATACATTTTAGGACACGCCAATTCACATTCTCTTGTTCTTATGGATGAGCTTTGTGCTGGTACGGATCCACAGCAGGGTGCGGCTTTGGCTACTGCAATTCTGGATGATTTGCATAAGCGCGGTGTTCGAACTATGGCGACCACTCACTATAGTGAGCTTAAGCAGTACGCTTTGACTACTGAAGGTGTTGAAAATGGTAGTTTTGCATTTTCACTTGAGACAATGAGCCCAACCTATAAGCTTCAGATTGGTGTTCCAGGAAAGAGTAATGCGTTTGAAATTTCAAGAAAATATGGTCTGTCTGATGCAGTTATAGAAGACGCAAAATCGCGCCTTAATAATGAGGCGGAGGATTTTGAAAACCTGATTACTTCCTTGGAAGAGAACCATCGAATTGCTGAAGAAGCCAGATTTGAAGCAGAAAGACTCCGTGATACTTTAAAAGAGCGCGAGGCGAAGGTCCGTGAACGCGAAGAAAGAATAAACGAGCAGCGCGAAAAGGTTATAAATAAGGCAAATCAGCAGGCGGCTTCTATTTTGAAGGAAGCAAAAAGTGTTGCTGATGAGGCTATTAAGAACTTTAATAAATTTGGTACAACAAATCCTTCTATTCAGGAACTTGAAGGGGAAAGAAGCAAGCTTTCTTCGAAAATAAAAAAGGCTCAGGGCAAAAATGTCAAGGAGGCTCCGACTCCAATCAATATGCATGTGCCAAAGAAGCTTGTGGTTGGTGACAGAGTAAAAGTTCTTTCCATGAATAACGAAGGAACCGTTCACACTTTGCCAGATGATAAGGGTAATTTGGAAGTACAGATGGGTATTCTGAAAATGCGTGTAAATATCCAGGATCTTGTACTTTTAGATGATGAAGGAAAAGTTGTAACTAATGTTAAAAAGAAAAAACAGGTCAACACTTCATCGGGAAGCTTTGGAAAAGCTATGTCTATTTCGACTGAAGTTATGCTTATAGGCATGAATTCTGATGAAGCGATAATGACTTTGGATAAGTACCTTGACGATGCTTATATTGCTAAATTAGTTCAGGTGCGAGTTGTTCATGGTAAAGGTTCTGGCATTTTAAGAAAAGCTGTCCATGAATTTTTGCGTAAAGATAAAAGGGTTGCAGAGTACAGATTAGGAGTTTTTGGAGAGGGTGACGCAGGCGTTACCATAGTGACATTTAAATAATGGAAAAGAACGATATTTTATTTGGAACAATTGAAGACTTAACGGTAGAGGGAGAGGGCGTAGCCAAGGTTGATGGTATGCCCTTTTTCATTAAAGATACAGTAATTGGAGATGAAGTTAGGTTCGTTGTAACCAAGCTTAAGAAAAATTATGGATATGGCAAGGCTCTTGAGATAGTAACGCCTTCAAAAGACCGTGTTAATGCGGTTTGTGAGCATTTTAAAAGGTGTGGTGGATGCACGTTTCAACCAATGAAATACGAGGCAGAACTGAAATTTAAAGAGAAAAAAGTCTATAACAATCTCCTTAGAATAGGTGAAGTGCCGACTGAAATTTTGGATGAGGCGATGGAGTCAATTTTGGGGTGTGAAAAAGAATACCACTACAGAAACAAAGCTCAGTTTCCATTTGGAACAGATAAAGATGGTAATCCGATATGCGGATTTTACGCAAGAAGAAGCCATGACATCATTCCAACTACAGAGTGTGCTTTAGGAATGAGCATAAATAAGACGATTCTCGAAGCAGTTTTGGATTTTCAGAAAAAATGTGATGTGACTTCATACGATGAGGGCACGGGTAAGGGAATCATTCGCCATGTTTTAATCCGTAGCTCAAAAGATGAAAAAGAGCATATGGTTTGTGTGGTTATCAATGCAGATCAGTTGCCAAATGTTTCGGTGCTTGTGGAGACTTTGTCACACATCGAGGGTGTTGCTTCGATTTCTGTGAATATAAATAAGAAAAATACAAATGTTATTTTAGGCGATAAGACAGTTACTTTATGGGGCAAGGATACGATTCTTGATACTATAGAAGGTGACGATGGCACCGTTCTTACTTTTGAAATATCTCCACAGTCATTTTTCCAGGTCAACCCTACTCAGACAGGAAAACTTTATTCGATAGCTCAGGAATATGCCGATCTTAGGGGCGGCGAGACTGTCTGGGATTTATATTGTGGAATAGGCACAATTTCACTTTTTATGGCAAAAAAAGCAGGGCGTGTAATAGGCGTTGAGATAATAGATAAAGCTATTGAGGATGCAAAAGAAAATGCCAAGCGAAATGGACTATCAAATACTGAATTTTTGGTTGGAAAGGCAGAAGAAATTGCACCTGAGCTTTTAAAACGCGGGGATG
>JAKSSE010000054.1 GCA_024403255.1 Lachnospiraceae bacterium | reverse complement strand
GCCCTTAAGCCAAAGCTCTTGTCTACTTCTTGAATAGTAAGTCATTCTGCCACTTCTTAAAGTATTATTAAATGCCTCCTCATTCATATAAGCAAGCATCAAAACCTCATCGGTAAGGTAATCCTGAACAATAACAGGCACCATGCCCTGCTCATTCTTCTTAAGCTCATCCCATGTAAGCTGAGGATTAAAGTTACCCATTGGGATACCAAGGTCATTAACCTGATTCTTAAGCTCCATTACATCAATGCTATCCATAGCATAAAGCTCATTTGCAATACCTGAAGCTTTATTAGAAAATAACATCTTTGAAATGTTAACAGCATCTGTCTCGCTTGTATAAAGAATATATGGAACCTTAGACTCGTCCTCTATTGCTGAGAAAATAGCCTCTTCCATTACAAGGTATCCAGCTCTTATTGATTCAGTTTCATGCTTAATCTTGAAAACAAAATCAATGTTGTGAAGCATTACAAGAATCTTCTCAACACCAAAACGAGCTGAACCTTCACGACAAAGTTCAACAGCATCAGGATGTGATCCATTTACAATTACTTCTCTTGCTCCTGCATAAATAAGTTTTTTAATGTCCTCAAGACGATCTACTTTGCCACCTGCACAAATAGCAATTTCAATGTTTCTTGACATTTCTTTGATAGCCAAAATATTGGTATCATGCTCTTCATCATTAGTAGAGTGTTCAATTATAATGACTCTGTCGAGGCTTGAGTTGTTAAGTACTTTTGCAAGCTCGGCAGGCGATGAAGACTTACCTTTACATGCCTCATCTAAATAGCAAAGGCCATTTTGAATATGTATGATTCCTGAAATTGATTTAGTCTGCATTATAGTGCACCTTTCGTAGTTAATATTCCTTCAATTCGCTCGTCTACCTGTGTTGCCATATCAAGAGCTTTTGAGAAAGCCTTAAACATAGCTTCAATAACATGATGAGCATTACCCGGGGTAATAACTTTTATGTGAAGGTTCATTCTTGCGCTGTATGATACAGCGTAGAAAAATTCTTTAACAAGTTCGGTATCAAAATCCCCGCACATTGGAGCATCAAATTCTGCCTCAAAGCTAAAATATGGTCTGTCACATAAATCAACTGCACAAAGAACCAATGCTTCATCCATCGGAAGAATGAAATAACCATATCTTTTGATACCAGCTTTATCACCTACTGCCTCTTTTATCATATCACCAAGAACTATTCCGCAGTCCTCAACAGTATGGTGTCCATCAACATTTAAATCCCCATCACAGGTAAGTTTTAAATCAAAAAGTCCATGTTTGGTAAATCCTTCAAGCATGTGATTGAAAAATCCGATGCCAGTAGAGATTTCAGATGCGCCTTTTCCATCAATGTTAAATGAACCAGAGATTTTGGTTTCTTTTGTATTTCTTTCTTTAGTGGATGTTCTCATATCTTCTCCTTATTCAAATCTGGTACGAATTGAATTTGCATGAGCTGTAAGGCCTTCTGCATCAGCAAAAGCAGCTGCATCCTTATAAACTTCCATAAGTTTTTCTCTTGAGTATGAAATAACGCTACTCTTTTTAACAAAATCATCTACTGAAAGTGGTGAGAAAAATCTGGCTGTTCCATTAGTAGGAAGTACATGGTTAGGACCTGCAAAATAATCGCCAAGAGGCTCACATGCATAAGTACCCATGAAGATTGCACCAGCATTCTTAATCTTTGTCATATCTTCAAGTGGATTCTTTGTAACAAGCTCCAAATGCTCTGAAGCAATTGCATTTGCTGCATCGATTGCATCATTCATATCTTTTGCAACAAGAATATATCCGTAATTCTCAAGTGACTTCTCGATAATAGCTCTTCTTTCAAGCTTCTCAAGGAATTTATTAATTTCCTCATCTACCTTCTTAGCTATATCCATTGAAGTGGTAACTAAGATTGCAGAAGCCATCTCATCATGCTCAGCCTGTGAAAGAAGGTCTGCTGCAACGAACTTTGGATTAGCTGTTTCATCTGCAATAACAAGTATCTCAGAAGGGCCTGCGATTGAATCAATTGAAACATGTCCAAATACAGCCTTTTTAGCAAGTGCAACAAAGATGTTACCTGGGCCTGAAATCTTATCTACCTTTGGAATAGACTCAGTACCAAAAGCCATTGCTGCAATCGCCTGTGCTCCGCCAGCCTTATAAATTTTATCAACACCTGCTTCGTTAGCTGAAACTAAAGTGTAATCATATACCTTACCTTCAGCGTTGCAAGGAGTACACATAATGATTTCTTTTACTCCAGCAACCTTGGCAGGAACCACATTCATAAGAACGCTTGATGGATAAGCTGCTTTTCCACCTGGAACATATACGCCAGCTCTTTCAAGCGGAGTAACTTTCTGACCAAGGAAAATGCCATCTTCACCAGTAAACCAACTGTTCTGACGCTGCTTCTCATGGAAATTCTGGATATTCTTAAGAGCTTTTCTAATTATCTCTAAAGTTGCAGGATCAACTGACCTATAAGCCTCTTCAATTTCTTCTTTGGTAACAAGAACATTTCCTGCATCAATATCTGCTTTATCAAATTTCTTTGTGTAAGAAAAAAGTGCTTTATCTTTATTCTCACGAATGTCAGAAATGATGTCTGCTACAATTTTTTCCTGCTCTGGATACTGATTAGGACTTCTTTTCAAAAGTTCTTCAAGAAGATTATTTGTTGTTTTTTCGTTTAATTCTACGATTCTCATTTTATTTCTCCAAAAGTCCGTTTAATCCGCGGATAAGTTCTACGATGCGGTCATGCTGTGTCTGCATAGATGCCTTATTAATTATAAGTCTTGCTGAAAGTGGGCATACTTCCTCGAGAACAACAAGTCCGTTCTCGCGAAGTGTTGAACCAGTTTCAACGATATCGCAAATAACATCAGCAAGTCCAACAATAGGTGCAAGCTCAATTGAACCGTTAAGCTTTATAATCTCAACATTCTGATGCCTTACATTGTAAAAATAATCTTTTGCAATATGTGGGTAGTTTGTAGCAACCTTTATACGTGCATTTTTATCAAGGATTTCTCTTGCGCTTTCTGGGCCACAGATACACATTCTGCATTTTCCAAAGCCAAGATCTAAAACTTCGTAAAGGTCTCTTCCCTCTTCAAGAATTGTATCCTCTCCAACGATACCTATATCAGCTGCACCATATTCTACATAAGTTGGAACGTCTGGACCTTTTGAAAGGAAAAATCTTGTCTTTTGTTCTTCGTTTGTAAAGATAAGCTTTCTTGTCTTCTCGTCCTTAAGTTCCTCGCAGGTATAGCCAAGTTCCTCGAGAAATTCCATAGTCTTTTTAGCAAGACGGCCTTTTCCAAGTGCAAAAGTAAGATAACCTTCCTTACTTGCCTTAGCCTCAGTCTCATTCATTGCATCAAGAAGAAGGTTCACATCGATTACAAAACCAACTGCTGGCTCATTTTCGCCAAACGACTCAAGAAGGTTATCGTAACGGCCACCCTTTACAACATATGTACCATTTCCAGGCACATAACCAGCAAAAACGATTCCTGTATAGTAATCATACTGACCAACAAAGCCCAAATCATATGAAACGTACTTTTCAATACCAAGAGAAGTAAGTTCATCCTCAAGATTTAAAAGTTCATTGAAGATAACCTTAAGAATTGGGAAGTTGTCACACTTTACAGATGCTTCTTTTAACTCTTCTTTAGTCTCATAAACCTCATCAAGCATCTTTATGATTTCAATAAGCTGAGGCTTAACATTAAGAGCTTTAAGCTCTGCAATAAGACCAAAAAGATTTCTTCCGCTCATAAGCTCAATAAGCTTATCAGTATTTTCTGTGATGCCTGCCTCACACAAAAAAGCCTTAAAGAATCTTGCGTGACCTACATTTAATTTAAAATTGGTAACTCCTGCATCTTTTAAAGAATTGATGGCTACTTTAAGAATATTTGCATCTGCCTTTTCTTCTTTTCCAATAATCTCAGCACCAATCTGAGTAGTCTCGGTAAGATGGCCCTTATATCTTGCATGATTCTTAAAAGTATGACCTTTATAACAGATATGAAGTGGGAACTCATCTTTCGCAAAATACATAACAGCGCTTCTTGCAATTGATGGAGTAAAGTCTGGTCTTAAAACCATGGTATTTCCATCTTTGTCATCTATCTTGTAAAGGCTTGTTGAACTTACATTTCCGCCATTAGAGAAAACATCAAAATATTCCAAAGAAGGTGTTTCAATTCTTCTGAAGCCTTCTTTTCTTATAGCATCAAGAATCCCTCTTTCGAGAGCAATCTTTTTATCTAATTCATCATCAAAATAATCTTTTACACCGTCTATTGTGTGAATTTGTTTCCAGTTCATTTTAACCTCTTATTTATATGCATATAGGAACACTTTATTTTACATTAAAAGCGCCCTTATATCAAGGGCGCAGGCTTAAATCTTCATTGAGTTTATCGAGATACGGAACGATTAATCCGTTGGGTGATTTAAAGAACCATTTCTCATCAAGTTCGTCCATGCGAAATGATTTTCGTCCCCCTTCCTCGGCTCTTTTTATATACTTTTTAATATCCTCCAGTCTAAGGTAATAATATATTTCTTCTTTGACAAAATGTAAAAGAAAAAAAGCTATCCCTCCCTGTTTTTCAAACTTATCCATAAATTCAACCTGATGAGGATGAATATTTTGAAGCGGGAAGGTTGTTTCTCTGCAGTCTTTCGCATCAAAACACACAGGTATTCCCTGAACTGCCCCCATGTAGTCAACAGTAGATTTTTGATCAAAATAAGCCAAAGTAATGTGTCTTGATTTTGAATCAATCTCTATAGGGGTTATAGGGGTTGGTATTTTTTGAATTATAGCAAGGCCGCTTTCATCGTAAGCATTGTTTGTTGCATTTATGCTCTCTTCCAAAGCGGAACCTCTTAATCCTCTAGAGTTCCAGGTTGGCATTAATTTTCCTTTGCAAATTCTATAGCTCTTTTAAAGTTATCGGGCATCGGAGCTTCTACTTTTAAATCTCCTATTTTCATCATCCTGCTGTGAAGAAGCTGATATTTAATCTTAACGTTTGACTTATAGATATCATTTACCTTTTTGTCACCGTATTTATAATCCCCTATGAGCGGATGATTATTGCTTGCAAGATGTGCTCTTATCTGGTGTGTCCTGCCGGTTATAAGATGAATATCTAAAAGAGTTGCACCCTTGTATGTTTCTATCGGTTCATATTCCGTTTCTATAGGCAGGTAATTATCTTTGGGTTCTTTACTTATGTAAACCTTATTTGACGATTCATCCTTAAATAAATATCCCTTTATATACTCTTTTTTTGCAATTCCTTTTACAAGAGCAATATAATGTTTTTCAAGAGTTCTGTCTTTTAAAATTCTGGCATTATCCTGAGAACCCTTTAAGCTTTTACCGCAAAGTACTATACCTGAGGTATTCCTGTCCAGGCGGTTAGATACTGATGGATGAAATGTACTATACTGCTCCTTGGAAAGCTTACCTGTCTGGAAAAGATAAGCAAGCAAATAATCATTTAAACATTTATCACCAGAATCATCTGACTGCGTCAAAAGCCCCTGTGGCTTATTCAAAAACAAAACATCTTCATCTTCATATAGAACTTCAATATAAGGCTTGTAATCAAGTTCCATAAAAGGCATATCATTTGAAGTGTTTCCACTCATCTTGTCAAAAGTTTCATCTGAAAGAAAAAACTTTACAACGTCACCCTCAGCAGTTTTTTCTGTACCATCAGCTTTTTTGCCATTCAATGTAATATTCTTCTTGCGAAGCATTTTATAGATAAAACTATTTGGTGCTTCTTTAAGCACCTTCTTAAGATATTTATCGAATCTTAAATTAGCCTCATTTTTGCCTAATTTTAGCTCTTTCATTATCTAATCTTCTGAACTAAAGTGCGTACAAAATTATAAGATCTCTCAAATGATGATAAACTCATCTTTTCTGCCGGAGTGTGAATATCAAAAATATCCGGGCCAAATGAAACTATATCCAGTTTTGGATTCGCCTCAAAGAAAACTCCACATTCTAGTCCAGCATGTATTCCTTCGAATTTGCAAGGTGCACCAATTTCCTCACAGGTGTCCTTTATAATTTCTCTAAATTTAGAATCTACCTTATGTTCCCATGCAGGGTATCCAGAATGTGCCTTTGTCGAAAAGCCATTTTCTTTCATAAGCTTATCAACTTCGTCAAGAAGTTTATCTAAAGATGCACCAACAGAGCTTCTTAATAGATGACAGACTTTAATTTTGTCTTTATCAGTCTTAAGGATGCCAAGATTAAGTGATGTTTCAACCATACCCTTAGTATTTTGACTCCAGTCAACAACACCATCTTTTACATTTACAATATAGTTAATGACTTTATCAGCTTCTTCAATAGCATTTTGTGTAGAGTCGCCAAGACATTCTACCGTAATACACATTTCTGGGTCAGTCTCTTTATATTTTTCTATAGAAGATTTGATTGACTCATCAAGAATACTTACATCACCATCAAAAATAAACTTGGCAGCAGCTTTTCTTGGAATAGCATTATCCTTAAGTCCACCATCAATTGAAATAACTTCAGGTTTTCCTTCGCAATAAAGTTTAGAAAGCAGATTTCCTAAAACTTTTACAGCATTAGCAGAACCTTTATCTATAGACTCGCCCGAGTGACCACCAACACAGCCTGAAACCACAATCTCATAAGTTTTTCCTGACACTTCTTTAGTTTTTACAGGAAAGATGCCATCAATCATTACTCCGCCAGCACACGAAGTCAAAAACTGTCCCTCTTTCTCATTATCGATATTGAGAAGGAAATTTTCGCCCTGAAGATGACTTT
>JAKSSE010000053.1 GCA_024403255.1 Lachnospiraceae bacterium | reverse complement strand
TCATGGGTGTTGTACTTTCAAACAGGGTACAGGATATGCTTCTGACAAGCATAAGAGACAATGCACTTAACATTTCAAAGTGTGCCGCAAGTACAGTGAATCCAGAAGAAATGATGGATGTCTACCAGAATGGTGCTGACTCCGAATTTTTTGACAGTGTTCATGAAGATTTGACCGTTTTCCTTGAAGAGGGTGGGGTTGAATACGTTTACACTGCAGGTATGGTAGATGGAACTTTTGGCTTTATTCTTGATACTGATCCAGAGGAGCCAGGAGAGTATGGCGATGCCATAGATGTAGATGACGATAATAAAAGTGCAATGGCAGGAAAAGCCAGTGTTAATGCAGAGCCTTTTGAGGATGAATGGGGCGAGCATTTAACTGCATGGGCTCCAATTTCATTAAATGGAACAACCTTTGCAGCTGTTGGTGTTGATGTAAGTTATGATGTAGTGCAGGAAAATTTAGGTAAGGTTCGTTCGCTTATCATAGTAGTATGCTGCGTTATTTATGTGGTTGTAATTATTGCTCTTTTACTCATTTCAGCAAGACTTTCAAAAGGATTTAAGACTATCAATAAAAAGATTCTGGATCTTACTGATGGCTCTGGTGATTTGACAAAGCAGATCGAAGATAGAAGTGGTACAGAGTTTGAGGTTATTGCGAACAATATCAATGCTTTTATCAATGAGATTCATGAACTTGTAATGCAGATTTCAGGAAGTTCACAGAATATATTTACTGCTATGACTCAGATGCAGGGTAATGTTTCAAACTCTACAAATAATGTTGGAAATATTAGTGCTGTATCGCAGGAGCTTTCTGCTTCAATGAATCTTCTTAACGAGGCGGCAGCAAAACTTGACGAATCTGCAAATGAAATTAGAGACAATATTTCTGCAACTATGGAGGAAGTAACCTCCGGAAATGATCTGGTTAACGATATAAGAGATAATGCCGAAGGAGTAAAAGGCACTGTTATTGAAAAACAAAGCAGTATTAAAACACTTATCGGAGCTCAGGAAGCTAAGATGCTTGATAGCATTGAAAAGAGCAAAATGGTTTCTCAGATTACAGATCTTACTGGAGATATTCTTAATATTGCATCTCAGACAAACCTTCTTGCACTTAATGCATCGATTGAGGCAGCAAGAGCAGGAGAGGCTGGCCGAGGATTTGCAGTCGTAGCAGATGAGATAAGACAGCTTGCTGATAATAGTAGAAATACCGCAAGCAATATTCAGGAAATCAGCGAGCAGGTAGTAACTGCTGTTCAGGAGCTGGTAGAATGCTCAGATAAGCTTCTTCACACAGTAAATGACAGTATGCTTCCTGATTATGATATGTTCACAGATGTTGCTGAAAATTATTCTGGGGATGCAAACAGAGTACAGGCACTTATTAATAGCTTTACAGGCAGTATGCAGGAGATATCAGTGCTTGTTTCTGACATGACAGAGCAGAGTGAGCATATTGCAAATACTGTCGATGAGTGTGATAAGGGAATTCAGGAGACTACACAGAACATTGTTACCTTGGCAGAAGGTATAAATGAAATTAATGGTGGTACCGATCTTATTTCGGAGGCGGAAGAACAGCTTCGTAATAAGGTTGAAAAGTATGAAGTTTAATTTGTAGATGATAAAGACTTAAGTCTTAGAAGCCGGGGGTATCCCCGGCTTTTAAACAGGGGAGTCAATATGAAGGGCAAGAAGTTAGTAAAAAAAGTTAAAGCGGAAGTTAAACATATTTTTATAACTGATGAAGTTTTTTGGAAAAATGAAGTAGACGCAAACATGATGCTTGCAAAGATTCTTGTTTTTAGCGCAGTGGTACTGCTGATTACTAATGCATTAAATTATATTGGCATCTACAAAATACCTCAACAGTTTTTGTCGGCAGCTACAGTACAGGGACTTTTTGAACTTTTGATTCCTGCTGGTTTATGCTATGGATTTAAAGGACAAAAGCGTTGGCTTAAGTGGCTGATGATTATAATGCTGACTTTTGTTTATGCAAGGGTTTATACAGCTATATCTTATCGTACTGCTATTCTCATGGTTTTGCCGGTTCTGATTAGCTGCAGATATTACTCAAGACGACTTACTCAGATTGTGGCCGTCATTACAACAGTAGTGTTTTTATTAGGTTCAGTATTTAGTAAAAGTCTTGGAAGTGTGGATATGAATAACGTTACGGTGGCTTCAGCCAGTGAAGTGACTGTTTCTGTAAAAACAATTTTGTTAAGGTCTTTTTTACCTAGTTATATTTTGTTTTGGATTGCGGTGATAGCTGCATATAATATAGCCTACAAAGGAAGAAAGATGATTCTTGAACAGGATGAGATTTCACAGAATCAATCGAAAGTTGATACTGAACTTTCTATGGCAAAACAGATTCAGGAAAGGGCACTTCCTATTATCCCAGATCTTCCAAAGCATGATGAGTATGAGTTGTCAGCATCTATGTCCACAGCAAAGGCTGTTGGAGGAGACTTTTATGACCTCATGTTTGTTGATGATACCCATCTTGCAATAGTAATTGCAGATGTATCAGGAAAGGGTGTTCCTGCTGCCTTATACATGATGGTTTCAAAAATATTATTAGCGACCAGAATTATGTCGGGTGGCAGCCCGAAGGAAATTTTAGAAGATGTAAATAATCAGCTCTGCGATAAAAAAATGGAGAGCATGTTTGTTACAGTATGGCTTGGGATTATAGATATAAATACAGGTCATGTGATTTCAGCTAATGCAGGTCACGAATATCCGATTATTCGCCGTAAGGATTCACATTTCGAAATATTTAAAGATAAACACGGACTAGTTCTCGGTGGATTGGAGAATATAAAATATAAGGAAAGTGAGTTTGACCTTGCTCCAGGTGATACCCTGTATCTTTATACTGATGGAGTTCCAGAAGCAAATAATAATAAAGGTGAGCTTTTGACAATTGACGGAGCCCTTGACATTCTTAATAGACATAGAGAAAAGTCAGTTGAAGACCTTTTAGATAGAATGAAGGAAGAAATTGATAATTATGCAAACGGTGCAGAGCAGTTTGACGACATCACAATGGTTGCATTTCATATGAATAAATTAGTAAAGGAGTAACAAGGTGAACGGTGCTGAAAAAGTTTTGACCTTAGTTGGTGCGGTTTTTGCTGGAATAGGAACTGTAATAACAGTTATTTTCCTTGGTATGGCAAAGGTTGTTGGCGCAGGCTTTGGCGTGTTTATTGCGCTGCCGCTATTTTTTGTTGTGATGGGACTATGTTTTGTAATAGCACCTGTTATTTCAAAGAAAAAGCGTGCAAAAATCATAAAAAATGGAACAAAGTATCCTGCTAAAATCTATGGCTATGCAAAGAATGCATCTTACGTTGTAAATGGAGTTCACCCTACAGACACTAAAGTGCATTATTTTGACAATAATGGAGTAGAAAGAGAAGTCGTTCTTCCTACAAGATGTGCTGGAAGTGATGGTCTTATGCCGGTTGGCATGACTGTGGACATTTATGAATACAAAGGAAAGTTTTCCTGGGATGCTTCTTCAGTCAGAAGCGAGGTTTTGTATCGTGAAGCTGAACTTATGGACAATAAACCAATAGAGCCAGAAAAGCAAAACATTGTTGCGGTAAAGTGCAAGAATTGTGGAGCAACGTTTGAAGCTATAAAAGGATTCACGGGGCAGTGTCCATACTGTGGTGGATATACAAACGCATAAGTGTAATTTACAGACCGCTACAAATGATTGTAGCGGTTTTTAGGGAGTAATATATGCTTTTAAGTATTGCAATGATTTTACTTATAGGTATGTCCATGGGATGGATATGCCAAAAGATAAAATTGCCAAGTCTTTTAGGAATGTTAATAACAGGTATTGTTCTTGGACCATACGTGCTGAATCTACTCGATTCAAACATTCTTGGAATATCTTCAGAACTTCGTAAAATAGCACTCATTATCATTCTAACCAGAGCAGGATTAGGATTAGATGTTTCTGGCCTGAAAAAGATAGGAAGACCGGCAGTGCTTATGTGCTTTTTGCCAGCTTCCTTTGAGCTTTTGGGTATGATTTTTCTTGCACCAAGGTTTATGGGAATGTCCGTTTTGGAGGCAGCCATTATGGGAGCTGTACTTGCAGCGGTTTCACCTGCAGTTGTTGTTCCAAGAATGGTGAAGCTGATGGATGAAAATTATGGCACAAAAGAGGGGATACCTCAGCTTATTCTTGCGGGAGCATCTGTTGACGATGTTTATGTAATTGTGCTTTTTTCTACTTTTGTTGGTATGATGCAGGGAGAAGGAGCATCTGTAATTAGCTTTGTGAATATACCAGTATCCATATTTTTAGGGATAGTAATTGGTTTACTGTTGGGGTTTGCTTTGGCTTTTTTCTTTGGAAAAGTTCATATAAGGGATACAGTGAAAGTTTTAATTATGCTTTGCGTATCACTGATTTTGGTGGTATCTGAAGATGCACTCGCTACGCCTATTACTTTTTCAGCCTTGATTGCAATTATGTTTATCGGCATAGGTCTTAATAAGAAAAAAAGCGAAGTGGCAAAAAGAATATCTGTAAAATATGGAAAACTTTGGGTGGCGGCAGAAGTATTTTTGTTTGTGCTGGTCGGAGCAACTGTTAATATAGAGTACCTTGGAAAAGTTGGAACAAAAGCACTGATAGTAATTGCTGGTGCTCTCGTATTTAGAATGCTTGGAGTATTTGTATGTCTGCTTGGTACAAGCCTTAATTCAAAAGAAAGAATATTTGCAATGATGGCATACACTCCTAAGGCAACAGTTCAGGCTGCGATAGGTGGAATACCTCTTTCTTTGGGATTTGCCTGTGGAGAAACGGTGCTTACCGTGGCTGTTTTGGCGATAGTACTTACTGCACCACTTGGTGCCTTTGCCATAGATCTGACTTATAAAAAATTTTTGAAACACAAAGAAGACTAGACATATTTTTGCATTTTGACAAAAACTCTGTCTTTTTTAGTCCTGCCACCTTCTCCTATGTATATGAACTTTCCGTATCCTCGTATGGAGAGTGTGCAGGATTCTTTTAACATCATACTGTTATTTTCACAGGTGCGGTTATTAACCAGCACCTTTTTTTCACGAAAAAGAAGCGAAGCCTGACTTCTTGAAAGCTTGGTTAAGGCTGCTACAACGGCATCTATTCGTGGAGAAGTAACAAGGATATCAAAATCTTCGAGTTTTCTTTCAAGCTCAGGAATGTCACCTTCGATTTTTGAAATCTTAATGCTGGTATGTTTGATTCTTGTTAATTCAGAACATAGATAATCTGCGATTTCATCCAGACAGAAAACATAGGCTCTTTTATCTTTTATAAGAATATCTCCAAGAACTTCACGTTTTATTCCAAGATTCATAATTGCACCGAGATAGTCACGGTGTGAAAGATTATCAGAAAATTTATCAATAAGCGGTTCAATAAGAAGAGTGGTGATGGGGAAATCTTCTTCGTACCCTAAAGTTTCAAAAGAACCAAACCTCACTATCTGACGTTCGCACATTTCGTGTCCGCCGAAGAAACTGTAATCTACATGTTTTATTTCAGAACGGATTTGATCCACCAAAGTGAGTTCTTCGGCTGATAAAAATTTAGAAAAAGTATATCTGTTTTGGGTATAAGAAGCCTGAGCTAAATCTTTTATTCTTTTGATTTCAAATTCTGTTTCGTTCATAGAGTTATTATAGCATTTTTATATTGTGTTTTGCCTGTAAGAGTATTACGATTTATTAGTTAAGGTGTGTGTCAGGCACGGAAATTAGGAAGAGAGGTAAAAAGATGGATAACAATGAAATAAAAGAGGCTGTTACTGAAGCAATAAAGATTAGAAATAAAATTCAGAACGTAGATGAAAAGTCAGAGCCTTTAAAGAAGTATTGCAAAGTTTCAATGATTCTTATGGGTGTTGTTGCAATAGCAGGCTTGTGCATACAGAGTTGGGGAGTTGCAATTTTAGCAGGTCTTTTAATTCCAATCTTCGCATTAATGTTATGGGCTAATAATCGCGAGCACAAAAAGGTGAGAATCGATGTAGGCAGAGGCCTTCCTGTGATGATGGGAATGATACAGGTGATGATCATCGTAGCTCTCATTGGTTCGATTTATCTTAAGATTAAGATGTGATTGACAAAAGCATAAAAGCAATTAATGTGCACAAATGCACGTAAATTAATGCACTTATTTTCGTCGATTTTACTTGAAAAACTAGTGCATAAGTAATAAAATTTAAAACGATATTCACTCTGCCTTAGTATGCTTTGCGCAGGGATAAATTTTGACGGCCTAAGCCAGGACCGTCTATCTATAAAAGGAGGATATAAATCATGGCAAGAGCAAAACAATCCATGGACGGTAATACCGCCGCTGCTCATGTAGCATATGCCTACACAGAAGTAGCTGCTATTTACCCAATCACCCCTTCTTCTCCAATGGCTGACTCAGTTGACCAGTGGTCTGCTGCAGGTCAGGAGAACATCTTCGGAAACCAGGTTACCGTAGTTGAGATGGAGTCAGAAGCTGGTGCAGCAGGTGCCGTTCACGGCTCACTTGGTTCAGGTGCACTTACTACCACCTTTACCGCATCACAGGGTCTTCTTCTTATGATCCCTAATATGTACAAGATCGCTGGTGAGCAGCTTCCTTGTGTATTTGATGTATCAGCTCGTACAGTAGCAACTCAGTCACTTAACATCTTTGGTGATCACTCAGACGTATATGCTTGCCGTCAGACCGGTTTTGCAATGCTCTGCGAGACTAACCCACAGGAAGTTATGGATCTTTCTCCAGTAGCTCATCTTGCAGCTCTTGAAGGAAAGGTTCCATTCATCAACTTCTTCGATGGTTTCCGTACTTCACACGAAATCCAGAAGATTGAGA
>JAKSSE010000052.1 GCA_024403255.1 Lachnospiraceae bacterium | reverse complement strand
CGAATTGATCTTGAGCTTACTGATGCAACAGATCTTCTTTCTGATTGCGGATTTGCAATAACATTATCAGGGAATTCTATTCTCTTTGCTTCCTTAATAAGCTCTACTGAAATAGGTTCAGACTTAAGTCTTTCCTCCATCTCAACAAGAATTGCAATCTTATCAATAAACCAAAGATCAATTTTTGTAATCTCATGGATTCTATCCTGAGAAATTCCACGACGAATTGCCTCTGCAATAACGTAAATTCTTCTATCATCAACAACTTCAAGCTGCTTGAAAAGCTGACGACCATCCAAGTCTGAAAAATCGTATGAAAGAAGGCTGTCTGTATGCTGCTCAAGTGAACGAATAGCCTTCATAAGTGCACCTTCAAAGTTGGTGCAGATACTCATTACCTCACCTGTAGCCTTCATCTGAGTAGTAAGTGTACGCTTAGCAGTAAGGAATTTATCAAATGGAAGACGAGGAATTTTTACTACACAATAGTCAAGCATTGGCTCGAACGATGCGTAGGTCTTTCCAGTAATTGCATTTTTTATTTCATCAAGGGTATAACCAAGTGCTATCTTAGCAGCAACTTTTGCGATTGGGTAACCAGTAGCCTTTGATGCCAAAGCTGAAGAACGTGAAACTCGTGGGTTAACCTCGATAACACAGTACTCAAAACTTTCTGGATGAAGTGCATACTGAACATTACATCCACCGGTAATACCAAGCTCAGTGATAATGTTCAAAGCTGATGTACGAAGCATCTGATACTCTTTATCTGAAAGAGTCTGCGAAGGAGCAACTACGATTGAATCTCCTGTATGTACTCCGACCGGGTCAATATTTTCCATGTTGCAGACTGTGATTACATTGCCTGCAGCATCACGCATTACCTCATACTCGATTTCTTTCCAGCCCGCGATGCAACGCTCAACCAAAACCTCATGAACACGAGAAAGACGAAGTCCATTTGTCAAAATATCAATAAGTTCAGTCTCATTGTGTGCAATACCACCACCTGAACCTCCAAGTGTGTATGCAGGTCTAAGAACAACTGGATATCCAATAGTATTTGTGAATTTAATACCATCTTCTACGGTATTTACCACCAAAGAAGCTGCACAAGGCTCGCCAATTTTTTCCATGGCATCTTTAAATGCCTGACGGTCTTCTGCTCTGAAAATAGTTTCTGCAGTAGTACCAATAAGCTTAACACCCTGCTCATCCAAAAATCCGGACTCAGCAAGCTCCATACCAAGGTTAAGTCCTGCCTGACCACCAAGTGTTGGAAGAATTGAGTCTGGTTTTTCTTTAATGATAATCTGCTTTAAAACATCAGCAGTAAGTGGCTCGATATAAACTTCATCAGCGATGAGTTTATCTGTCATGATGGTTGCTGGGTTTGAATTTACAAGAACTACCTCAACGCCCTCTTCCTTAAGAGAACGACAAGCCTGAGTACCTGCATAGTCAAATTCAGCTGCCTGTCCGATGACAATAGGACCTGAGCCGATAACAAGAACTTTCTTAATAGACTGATTCTTAGGCATCTTTAGCTCCTTTCATCATCTCGATAAACCTGTCAAAAAGGTATGAGGAATCCTGAGGTCCTGGACATGCCTCTGGGTGGAACTGAACTGTAAATATATTTTTGTTCATGTATTTAAGACCCTCGTTAGTGCCGTCATTTACATTCACAAATGCAGGAACTGCGACACTAGGATCAAGGTTTTCTGTATCTACAACATATCCATGGTTCTGTGAAGAAATATAAACTCTTCCAGTAGCTAAATCCTTTACTGGATGGTTTCCACCTCTATGACCATAGTGAAGTTTGTGGGTTTTAGCTCCATTTGCAAGTGCCATAAACTGATGTCCAAGGCAAATTGCAAAAATTGGGATTTTGCTTTCTGAAAGCTTCTTAACTTCTTCAATAATTTCAGTACAAAAAGCTGGATCTCCAGGGCCATTTGAAAGCATTATTCCGTCAGGGTTATCTGCAATAATCTCGGATGCTAAAGTTCTTGCAGGATAAACGGTCACTTTACAGCCTCTTTCATGAAGCGACTTAATAATATTCTGTTTTGCTCCAAAATCCATAAGTGCAACTGATGGTCCATCATTATCAAGCACATACTTTTCTTCGCAGGTAACTTTTTCAACAACAGCGCCAGTTGTGTATGCCTTTAACTTTGGAAGAATCTCATCAAAATTGTAATCAGGATTTGTTGTAAGCATTCCGTTCATTGTACCCTTGTCTCTAAGGAGCTGGGTAAGTGCACGGGTATCAATTCCACAAATACCAGGTATATCATGTTCAATTAAGAAATCCTGCAATGTTCCCTGACAACGGAAATTAGAAGGAGTTCTTGAAATTTCACGAACAATATACGCATCTGGCCAAGGTCTTGCCGACTCCATATCGGGAGTTATTCCGTAGTTACCAATCAAAGGATAGGTCATCACTACAGCCTGTCCTGCATATGAAGGGTCAGTTAAGACCTCCAAATATCCTGTCATTGAGGTGTTAAATACAACCTCACTAATTACCTCTTTTTTGGCACCGAAACTTTTACCCTTAAATACGGTACCATCTTCGAGGATCAAAAATGCATCCATGTTTTTTCCTTTCAGTGATTACTTAAAGTATTCAACTCCGGCTGCAAAGATTCCAAGATCCTGCTCACCATAAATATTCTTAGCAACACCCTCACCAATACGTTCAACGTGTGCCATCTTACCAAGGATACGTCCGTCTGGGCTTGTTATACCTTCGATTGCAGAGTAAGAACCATTTACGTTCCACTCTTCATCCATTGAGATATTTCCATCAGGATCACAATAGCAGGTTGCAACCTGACCATTTTCGATGAGTTTCTTAATCCACTCATCATTTGCAACAAAACGACCCTCGCCGTGTGAAGCTGGAGTGGTATAAACCTGACCTAAACCAGCGTTCTTAAGCCATGGGCTCTTGTCTGTCATTACCTTGGTGTAAACCATCTTAGAAATATGTCTGCCGATGGTATTGTAAGTAAGTGTAGGTGCATCGTTCTTCTGGTGATGAATTTCACCAAGAGGAACAAGACCAAGCTTGATGAGTGCCTGGAATCCATTACAGATACCAAGAGCAAGACCATCACGCTTATTAAGAAGGTCCATAACGGCTTCCTTCATCTTTTCATTTCTAAATGCTGTAGCAAAGAACTTAGCAGATCCTTCTGGCTCATCACCAGCTGAGAATCCACCTGGGAACATAATAATCTGTGATTCGTTAATAGCTTTAGTGAACTCATCAACAGAATCTCTGATTCCCTGAGCATCAAGGTTCTTAAATACCTTTACGATTGGCTCTGCACCAGCTTTGATAAATGCCTTTGCTGAATCGTACTCACAGTTTGTTCCTGGGAATACTGGGATAAATACCTTAGGAGTTGCAACCTTATTCTTGCAAACATAAACTGAGTCTGCATGGAATTCCTTAATTTCAACAGCATCTTTGCCTGGAACTGCAACAGTTGGGAATACTTTCTCAAGTGGAGCCTTCCAATCAGCAATTGCATCTTCAAGATCAATCTTTTCTGTTCCGATTATTACTGCTGCCTCATCGATTGTCTCACCTACAATCTTTGATGCTGCGCAGAAGTTTTTCTCAATACTGTCACAAATAAGTTTTGCATCTGTTGCATCCATTTCAAGGACGAAACCACCAAAATCAGGTGTGAATAAATCACTGTCAAGTTCATTAAACTTAACACCTATCTTATTACCAAAACTCATCTTAAGAACTGCAGCAATTACGCCCTTTCCATCTGGAACATATGCTGACTTAACTTTGCCCTGTGCAATGAATGATGCAACAGTCTCATATAAGCTCTTTACATCCTCATAATCAACAAGGTTAAACTGATCCTTAATAAGAGAAATTGAAACAAGTTTATTTCCAGCTGCTTTAAGTTCAGGAGTGATAACATCCTTTTCCTTAGCAACATCAACAGCAAATGATACAAGTGTTGGAGGTACATCAATATCTTCAAAAGTACCTGACATTGAATCCTTACCACCAATTGATGGAAGTCCCATTCCCATCTGTACATCAAATGCACCCAAAAGTGCAGTGAAAGGATGTGACCAACGCTTAGGATCTTCAGTCATTCTACGGAAATATTCCTGATAAGTAAGACGAATCTTCTTGTAGTCACCACCAGAAGCTACAATTTTTGACATTGACTCAAGGTTTGCATAAATTGCACCATGATATGGTGACCAGCTTGAAAGATATGGATCAAAACCATAACTCATCATGGTAACGGTATCGCACTTGCCCATTGTAGGAATCTTGGCAATCATGGTCTGTGTTTCAGTAAGCTGATTCAATCCACCAAATGGCATGAATACTGAAGCAGCACCGATTGAACCATCAAATCTTTCAACAAGACCCTTCTGTGAGCAAACATTAAGGTCTGAAAGAACTGCCTTAACAGCTGCTTTTGCATCCTTTGCCTCAACAGCCTTAGCTGCATCCTCATTCTGAATTTCACCGAAGAAGTCTGTCTCTTCTGGAAGTTCAACTTCTACATTACACTCCTGATGAGCGCCGTTTGTATCAAGGAATGCACGAGAAAGATTTACAATCTCTTTTCCTCTCCAGTTAAGAACAAGTCTCTTTTCTTCTGTTACAACTGCAACTGCAACTGCCTCAAGATTTTCTTCTGCTGCATATCCTAAGAACTTATCAACATCTTTAGGATCAACAACAACTGCCATTCTCTCCTGAGACTCTGAAATAGCAAGTTCAGTACCATCAAGACCAGCATATTTCTTTGGTACTTTATCAAGATCTACTACAAGACCATCTGCAAGCTCACCGATTGCTACGGAAACACCACCTGCACCAAAGTCATTACACTTTTTGATGATGTATGAAACTTCTTCTCTTCTAAATAGTCTTTGAATCTTACGCTCTGTAGGAGGGTTACCCTTCTGAACCTCTGCACCACAGGTAGTTGTTGACTCAACGGTATGAACCTTTGATGAACCAGTAGCACCACCACATCCATCACGACCGGTTCTTCCACCGAGAAGAATAATGATATCGCCTGGATCTGATGTCAATCTCTGAACTGCTCTACGAGGAGCAGCACCCATAACTGCACCAATCTCCATACGTTTAGCAACATAGCCTGGATGATAAACTTCTTTTACAAGACCGGTAGCAAGACCAATCTGATTACCATATGATGAATAGCCAGCTGCAGCCTCGCGAACAATCTTCTTCTGAGGAAGCTTGCCCTTAAGAGTCTCCTCCATGCTCTTGGTAGGATCTGCTGCACCAGTGACACGCATAGCCTGATAAACATAGGTACGTCCTGAAAGTGGATCACGGATTGCACCGCCAAGACAGGTTGCTGCGCCACCAAATGGCTCGATTTCTGTAGGATGGTTATGTGTTTCATTCTTGAAGTTGATAAGCCACTCTTCTGTCTTACCGTCAACTTCAACTGGTACTACAATTGAGCATGCATTAATCTCATCAGATTCTTCCTGATCCTCAAGCATACCCATTTTCTTAAGCTTTCTTGCAGCCATAGTTGCAAGATCCATAAGACAAACAAATTTGTCTTCTCTACCCTTGTAAAGCTCATCAAAAGTAAGCTTGTAATCTTCAAAGGTCTTAACGATAGGGAGTTTATAAAATCCTTCTGGGAAGGTTACATTGCAAAGTTCTGTTGAGAAAGTAGTGTGACGGCAATGATCTGACCAGTAAGTATCAAGCACTCTAATTTCAGTCATTGATGGGTCACGGTTTTCCTCACCTTTAAAATAATTCTGTATATGAAGGAAATCTTTGAATGTCATTGCAAGGCCAAGCGAATCATAAAGTGCCTTAAGATCATTTTCTGGCATATCCTTAAAGCCGTCAAAAATCTTAACATCTTCTGGCTCTTCAAATGGGATAGCCAAAGATTCAGGCTTAGCTTCCCCCGCCTCTCTTGAATCAACCGGGTTAATGCAGTGATGCTTTATAGACTCAAACTCTGCGTCAGAAATATCACCGTAAATTACATAAGTAGTTGCGGTTCTAATCACTGGGCTCTCGTTTTCGTTAAGAAGCTTTACACACTGTTCAGCAGAGTCTGCTCTTTGATCAAACTGACCAGGAAGAAACTCTACAGAGAATACTCTTCCTCCCTTATTGTCAAATTCTTCTTCAAAGAAAACGTCTACTGGCTGCTCACAAAAAACAGTCTTTAAAGACTTTGTATATGTCTCGTCTGAAATACCCTCTACGTCATATCTGATAAGTACACGAATACCAGATACTTTGCTAAGGCCAAGATAACCTTTACATTCTTTTAAAAGCTCCTTTGCCTTGATTGCAAATTCAGGTTTTTTCTCAACGTAAACTCGCTTAAGATTTCCCATGATTCCTCCTAAAATAAAACACATAAACCTTATAGACCATAGTAGCCCATAATCTTATGTATTCTATCACAACTAAGGAGTATCCTCAATGAAAAATCGCAACAATTCTACCCATTTCTAATCGAGTAGGAGGGAAAATTAAATAAATTTTCCCGACCTCTCACACCACCGTGCGTACGGTTCCGTACACGGCGGTTCAATCAACTTAACAAGTAACACACCTTTCGGTGTAGTAATCTAACATAGAGACTAGTCCAAATGAGGTTAGTCTCTTTGTGCTTATAGCCTTTTGTACCCATCCATTATGGGCAAGCCTGGCATATCTGTCGCCACAGTACGCAATCTTAAATGCCGCCCATCTGGGTACATCTAGCTTCATAAGATTCTTTGCTCTGTTCTGTGGAGTTTTCCAATGTTTCCAAATGCACATACGAAGCCTATACCTGATGTTGCCATCAAGTTCTTTGCAGAGAGTTTTCATACTTCCTATCTTGAAATAGTTAATCCAACCTCTGATAAG
>JAKSSE010000051.1 GCA_024403255.1 Lachnospiraceae bacterium | reverse complement strand
AGCTCAGATTTTACTATTGCAGGAATCTTTATTTCTTTTGGATTTAATGAGCATAGCTTTTTGGTTATGTTTTCATTTGTACCTTTCATAAAATATATGCAGATATTCGTGTCCAGATAGTACATTAAAACCACTCCTTCCACTCATCCACTTTTGCTGGTACATCCTCTGGTATTTCAAGTGGCTCGTCTTTCAAACATCCAAACAATGACATAAATTCCTCATCATTTCCAAGTGTTTCTTCATCATCGTTTCTTAAATTCATCTCGACCAATTCCTCCACATCCTTATAACCATTTACTCGCGCAAAATATGCAAGCACCCTCTTATACTGATTATACTCTCTCTCACTCATTAGGATTAAATCGTCCTCTTTCTTTGGACGCCTAATCTTAATGATTTCTCCCTCAGAAGCTTTTCCTGCATATACCTTAAAATTCTTTTTTAAATCAGTTGCTAAAACAGCTGTCATATACCCACTCCCTCCCAAAAAGATATCTTTTTTGTAATTCTATTTTATAATTAAATATCTTTTTGTTGATAAAGTCAAGTTTATATAGTATCCTTTTAGTGTTGCCGATCCCTTCGGCGGAAGGGAGGTGATAATACAGTGTTAATTATTTCTTTTTTTCTTTCCATCATGGCTAGCATAGTTGCTTACTATGTTTGCAAATGGTTAGATGGAAAATAAACGGCAACTAACCTTATGGAGAAAACCATACAAATAAACCCTAGCAGCTGCAACTGCTAGGGTTTATTTTAGGTGATAATTAATATCTGTTAATTATTTCTTTCTTGATTGCAATAATAGCATGTTTTTTTTATATAGGCAATATTTATTATAAAGCTTTAAATTTTTTACATCAGTCATACCAAAATCTAAACTTCTCTGCTTGGTCGGCGCTCCTGCTTCGCAGGGTCGTCCACACGATGATATGTATTTAGCACACAAGTTCCATTTTCATGCGTGCAGAAGATGGGGTGAGCAGGAAATACAAAAAGGTCCAGTGGACCTTTTTGCCTGCGAACCGACCGACGAAGCCGCTTGCGGCGAGGAGACCTTGAACCCTGGGTTCAAGGGACTCCTCGGCATATAAAAATAACCCAGCTCAAGCTGGGTTATTTTTATATAATGCAGAAGATGGGACTTGAACCCACACGATATTGCTACCACTAGCACCTGAAGCTAGCGCGTCTGCCAATTCCGCCACTTCTGCTTATTCAATTTTGCGCTAGCTTCTGAAGCTAGCTTCTCGCAGGCATGGGGATGCCTGCTCGGTCCGTGCTCCTGCTTCGCAGGGTCGTCCACTGGACGACCGCACTTGATTATACTTATTTCACTTCACAAAATCAACCAAAGACATACTTACTCTCAAAATCTGTTGCTGGCATTGGTTTATCGAAATAATATCCCTGAATCATCTGAACATCATTCTTCTTCATCATATCAAGCTGAAGTTCTGTCTCAACACCTTCTGCACAGACATTTACATTTATTGATTTTGCAAGCTCAGTAACAAGCTTAACAAAGGTATCTGAAAAGTCATCTTTTCCACAGTCAACAACAAAGCAACGGTCAATTTTAATTACATCTATTGGAAGCTCTCTTATGTGATTTAAAGATGAATAGCCTGTTCCAAAATCATCCAGGGCAATTCTGCATCCAAGTCGTCTTAAATCAGCTAGAACTTTCTTCATACGACGCATATCATTGATTGCAAGACTCTCTGTAACTTCCAAAGTAAGATTTTTAGGGTTAATTCCTGTCTTTTCGATAGTATTTCTAACTATATCAACAATATCATTTTGAAGAAGCTGGATAACTGATAGATTGACATTAACCTTATACTCTGGATGTCCCATATCATTCCAGAACTTACATCTTTCGCAGGACTTTTCTAATACATAATTTCCAATAGGAATAATAAGTCTTAAGTATTCTGCCATTCCTATAAACTGATCAGGTCTTACAAATCCAAGACGTTCTGAATTCCAGCGAACCAAAGCCTCTGCTCCACAGCAAAGTTCAACGCCTTCACCGGTCTTATAGAGGTTGGTGATTGGCTGATAAAATACTTCAAATTCCTTACAGCCATCACGAACAGCCTTTTTAAGAGCATGCTCAATTGCAATTCTTTTATGTGAAGAATTTTCTGAGTTATCTGTATAGAATTCGATACAGTTCTTTCCATGAAGCTTTGCATCATAAAGTGCAAGGTCTGCTCTTTGAAGAAGATTTTCTACTGTAGAACCATCTTTAGGAAATCTTATAACTCCAACTGAAGCTGTACAGAAATATTCATTGCCATCGAGAAGCCAAGGACGATCAAAAATGTCCCTAATTCTCATTACAACATCATCTAAAAGATTCATATACTGTGGAGTAAGAATTAATGCAAACTCATCTCCACCCATACAATAAGCATTTTCCGAGGTTGCGGAAATTTTCTGCAACTGATGTCCAATATCTTTAAGAAGCTGATCACCAAAGCTGTGACCTAAACCATCGTTAATCTCCTTAAAATCATCTACATCAATATAGAATAATGCACCCTCTGTATTATTCTGTTTTGCAAGGTCAAGCTGTCTTTCCAAATCAGTCTCAAGACATCTACGATTATACATTCCAGTAAGGAAATCGTGCGTAGCCTCATGCTCCATGGCATGCTGCGCCTCACGCATAAGGGTGACATCGTAAATAGTAATAAGCCTTGCAGGAGTTCCATCTACCCAGGAAATATCAGTCTGCTGAGTCTGGAATATCTTACTTCCAACATTGAAGTCGTGAACATTTCTAATTGGAATTGGCGTAAAGAAACTCTCCTCAAACTGAATAGGAAGGCTAATTCCCTCAAACATTTTCTGATAAGTATTGTTTGCAAAAAGAGTTCTTCGATTCAAAACATCAACAACTCTTACACCACACCCAACATTTTCAAGTACAGCCTCAAGTGCAACATAAGAGCTTGCCAAAGAGTTCTTCGTTACTCTTTTAGCAGTAATTGTCTGAAGAATACGTTTGGCCTCGTTAAAGAACTTTATCTCATCAATAGACCAGTTTCTATTGCGACTATTTTCTGTAAAAGAAAGATACATGGCATTTTCATCACTTACCACTATTGGAAGGTATGCACCTGCCTTAATGTCATATCTTTCAAAAAAAGTCTTAAACTCATATGGTAAAAGCGCACCATAAGAGATGGTATAAGGCTTTCCTGTAAAAAATGGAAGTTCAGACTTCTCAGCCTTTTCACCTACACCTAACGAATACTTTTCAGCGCTAACCCATTCCGAAATGCGCTCAACAGTCTTTTGATCTTTATTTAATCTCAATAAGGATGCATTGCTTATTCCAGCATACTCTCCTACTTCTTTTAAAATATCATTTGTAATTTCTGGAAAACTCTTTTCAGAGTCAAGCATTCCAATAATTCTTGAGAGCGATGTTGATCTACGATATTTCTCGATGGCATCTTCAGTCTCAATGATGCTCTGCTTCATAGCCTCTTTTAAATAAGTCTCATCATCTTTGCTCTTCATATACTGCTTAGATAATGTCTCAAGAAGCTGAACTGATTTATAGAAATCCTGCTCATTTGTGAGCATCATTCCATCAGGCAAAATATCGCCCTCTGATAAATATTCTTCCAAAAATCCAACAACAATCCATGCGGCTATTGCCTGCTCAGAAAGTCTTAATCCGACAGTCATAATACGTACGAAAGCTGGAATTTTGTCATCAGACTCTGCAACATTTTCAACCTTACTTATAAGAACACGCGAACTTAAATCATAGCAAAGTTCCGCAGTAGCAATCTCATTTACCTTATTTATTTCATCCAAAGTACCATAATACTTGGTCAATACTTCATAAGGTCTTGTTACACAAAAACAATAGAGGTGGTTAGCCTCACAGAATCTGTCCTGAATTTGCTGAAGTTCTTCAACATCTATGTAATTGTCGCTTGATACTTCTCTTTTTATCATTAACTGCTAACCAGCTTTACAATTCTACAGCCAAACTTGTCTTCCTGAACACTGGTAGTGTGAATTCTTACAATTTCAGCAACTATCTGCATTTTATGTCCGTCTTTATAACATGTGATGGACGGAACATCTCCTATTTTTAGCCTCTCCGAAGGGGTCCTTATGAGAACACCTGTCGCTGACATATTCTCTACATGACACTGAAAAATATCTTTTTCTATACTTCCAGAGTCTTTTTTCAAAACCGCCACGATATTGCCCATCATATTGACATCATATCTTGTAGCGCCTCTATCATTTTTTACGTTAGTCTTAAAAAAACAAATCTCTTTTTCAAGACCAAAACCATCTCTTAAAGTACCATTGCACTCTATTAGTCCAGTTCTAGCAAAAACAAGTGCCGTTACCTTTTGAGATCCAATTTTTTCAAAATTATACGCATCAACAACACCTATATCTCTGTTTGAATCAAATCTCTTGATATAGGTATCAGCTATCTGCTCGTGCCCCTCAAGGGTATATAATATTATCCTGCAATTAGATATATCGTTTTTAAATAGCATTAAGTCCTCGGGCCATGTATGACATGTTCTGGGTTTTTAACCGCAACAGTCGTGTTTGCAGGCACCGATGATGTAATAAATGCACTACCCCCGATAACAGCATTCTCCCCTATCACTGTGTCTCCACCCAATACAGATGCATTTGAATAAATAACAACATTATCACAGATGGTAGGATGTCGCTTAACCCCTGATAACGCCTGACCATCTTTTGTTGAAAGTGCTCCCAATGTAACACCCTGGTAAAGTTTCACATGATTGCCAATCTCTGTGGTTTCTCCGATAACAATACCTGTAGCATGATCCATGAAGAAATATTCACCAATCTTTGCTCCTGCATTGATATCAACACCTGTCCCGCTGTGTCCATACTCTGTCATAAGACGTGGTATCAGTGGAACCTTCTGCTCATACAAAACATGCGCTACTCTGTAAATAAAAATGGCAAAAAGACCTGGATACGAGAAAATAATCTCAGGCTTGCTCTGTGCTGCCGGATCCCCATCAAAGGCAGCCTGAACATCCTTCAAAAGAAGGCTCTGCACATTTGGAAGCTCTTCAAAAAATTTATCGCAAATTTCTTCTGCTCTTACATCCGCGTCATTTTCTCCCGCAAATAATAACGCAGCTTTTATCTGCTCAAAAAGAAGGTCCCTTATCTCATTTATAAGGTTACCTATAAAATATGACTGATTTTCTTTTATTGGGAAACGATAATCGAAATACCCCGGAAAAAGAAGAGCTCGAAGTTCTTTTATAATCTTTATGACTTCAGATCTACTCGGAAATGATGCCTCTTTAGCTGCATCAAACTCCTCTGACATATAGTTATCTTCTATTCTCTTTACAATGCTCTCTATGTTCATGATTATCTTGCTAAAATCTCCATTATCTCGCCAATGTACATGGTGTGATAATCCTTATCTGCATACCATCTTGAATCGATAGCTTTCACGGCAAAATCCTCAGGTTTTATAGGGGTTGCCGATAACTTTCTGCAGATAAATACAAGATTTCCTTCATCAATAAAAGGAACACCTTTATGGTGATTTGCAGTAAGTCTTGCATTTTTAATCTTATCTTCATCCTTACCCGATACAGCACCAAGATACTTTAATGCACCTTTATACTTATCTTCAAAGAATGTTACTGAAAATACATCTGACTGATCCAAATATGTCTTGGTAAATCGACTTTCTCTAACATAGGCTGTGAAGACATTCTTTCCCCACATAACACCAAGTCCACCCCAGGAAATGGTCATTGCATTGACGTTCTTTCCATCGGTAGCACTAAGTGCAGCCCACTCATTACCAATTTTTGTAAATGGGTCTATTTCAAATACTTCAGCTGGATATGGTTGAAATGTATGCATAATCTTTTACCAAATAACCCTGTTTCTTCCTCTTTCCTTACCGGTATAGAGTTTTCTATCAACACTTTGTACTAACTGATCCGATGAATCCTTCTGATTATATTCAGAAACACCGAAGGTCATAGTACACTTAAACTCTTCATCATTAAACTTGAAATTATATTTTTCAATTTCAAGACGTAAATGCTCGATATAAAGGAAAACCTGATCACCATTTCCGTCTGGGAAGAAGAAGAAAAATTCCTCACCACCCCATCGGCAAACAGTACCTTTATCCTTCATAAACTCTCTAAACATCTTTGCCAAGGTTACAAGAACGTAGTCACCGCAGTTATGTCCACGGGTATCATTAATCTTTTTAAAGTAATCAATGTCTCCCATAGCAACACAAAAACTGCTGGATTTTCTCTCATTCTCAGAGGTGCGATTATCCAGCGTCTTATACATGTTTCTGCGGTTTGGAAGCTCTGTAAGTGGATCAGTCATAGCCTCACGTGAAAGCTGAAGATTTCTTTTTGCAAGCTTGCTCTGTGCTTCCTGTGTTGTATTTGCAAAATACCAGCACACTATAAACATCATAACGAATGCAACGATGATAGTGAAAATCTTTATATGAACTCTTGCAATATCGTTAAGGTCTGTCTTTGGCTCATTAAAGAAATTATAGAAATAAATTGCCATATAAGCACACATGGCAACAAAAGAGTACCAAAGTTTACCCTTAAAGTTATCGTAGGTTGCCAAAAAGCCTGCAACCAGAATAGGTATAAGCATAAGCTCCGCATCTATAACATTACCAAAACAGTAAGTTGCAACTACAACCCAACTATACATAAATATTGAATAGGTGTGGAAAAGTACTCTTTTTCTAACATGCATAGAAAGATAAATTATCCCGACTGACGCTATGCTCATTCCCAAACACGCTAAAGCTGTTCTAGGGTGTTTTACATAGAACATCGTTGCCGAAGTGAGTATAAAATATACTACAAGGGCCATTGAGCTGGCTCGAATCATCGATAAGAACTCTCTGGTTTCATCTTCAAATTTACTATCTTTTTTGATAATTTCTTTTAAAGTCATGAGTACCTTTCAGGAGCTTTTGCTTCCTTTAATCTTCCTTTGGAAGGTTTATCATTATATGAACATCATCAAGCTGCTTCTGTTCAACTTCAGCAGGAGCATTCATCATGACATCCATTGCATTCTTATTCATTGGGAAAGGAATAATCTCACGAATAGATTCCTCTCCACAGATAAGCATTACCATACGGTCTACACCAGGAGCAATACCAGCATGTGGTGGTGCACCATAGCAGAACGCATTGTACATAGCAGGGAATTTAGCCTTAACATCGTCTTCGCCTAAACCAACAAGTGAAAATGCCTTTATCATAAGCTCTGGATTATGGTTTCTAACTGCACCAGATGAAAGCTCAACACCATTACATACAAGATCATACTGATAAGCTAAGATAGAAAGTGGATCCTGCTCTTCAAGTGCCTTCATACCACCCTGTGGCATTGAGAATGGGTTATGGCAGAATGTCAACTCACCAGTCTCCTCTGAAATCTCGTACATAGGGAAGTCTACAATCCAACAGAACTCATAGCAGTTGTCTTTACGATGATTATCACAGGCAGCTCCAAGAAGCTTTCTTAAAACACCTGCTGCTTTTTGTGCTTCACCCAAAGTACCTGCTGTAAGTCCAACAAAATCACCATTTGAAAGTCCAAGTGCTGACTTAATTTCATCTTTCTTTTCCTGAAGGAATTTTGAAATACCTCCAACAAACTCACCATTCTCATCAACTCTAAACCAATAAGCCTTATGAGCTGACTGAACTTCTACCTCTGCGCAGATGCCATCAATTACTTTACGACTTGCTGCAAAGCCTGTGGTTACGATAGCCTTAACCTTATTACCCTTGAATGGCTCAAATCCGCAATCAGAAAGAAGATCTGTTGCATCAGTAAGCTCAAGATCAATTCG
>JAKSSE010000050.1 GCA_024403255.1 Lachnospiraceae bacterium | reverse complement strand
TTTCATTTTCTTTCTTCATAATGGAAATAATATCCAATAAAACTCCTCCAGAAATGGAGGAGTTTTATTTTGAGTAAAAATCATTTGTGAAAAATATATAAATAATTTTATGTAACGTTGAAAAGTTAAATCTAAAAATACACTTTTATGAACAATGTGAAACTGTGAAACACCCCTATTTTACAGTTTTCAACCGAGTTATGAACAATTTTGGGTCTTTTAAACACTTTTTTCTGTAAATTTAATCAATTTTTAACTCGGTAAAACTTTTGGTAATTTTTAACAAAAATAGTCCTTTTTTCACTTTCCAATAAATGGTCTTATCATTATAATTATTCTAACTGTAGAAAAATTTAGAGATGTAATTGGGGGAAACGATATGATCTCAAGTCAGATTTTGCAGAGCACAATTGATGGAATAAATTCTATTGCAGGAGTTAACCTTGCGGTCTATGACGGAGAGGGCGTAAAACTTGCAACGAGCAATAAGAACTTTGGCGATAAAGAGCTTATTGCAGTAAAAGAGTTTATAGAGTCTACTGCTGATTCAAGATTAGTTCAGGGAACTTATTTCAACAAGATTTACGATGAAGGACAGCTCGAATATGTTCTTATAGCATCAGGTCAGGATGAAACAACGGAAGTTTTGGGGAAAATGGCAGCTTTCCAACTTGAAAAGCTTCTTGTTGCATACAAGGAAAGGTTTGACAGAGATAATTTCATAAAGAACCTTCTTCTTGATAACCTGCTTCTTATTGATATTTTTAACAGATCAAAAAAGCTTCACATTGAAGTTGGTGCAAAAAGATGTGTTTTCATTATCGAGATTAATGATGGGAAAAAGGGTAATGAAGTAGATTCTGTTCGCACTCTTTTTTCAGAGAGAACCACAGATTTTGTTACTGCTGTTGATGAGAAGAATGTTATTTATGTTCGTCAGACTGAACCTACAGATACATCGGAAGATATGAACAAAATAGCAGTACATATTTCTGATGCGCTTTCGGCTTCGCGAGGAACCAGAGTAAGAGTATCTTACGGAACAATTGTTAATGAATTAAAAGAGGTTTCTCGTTCGTATAAAGAAGCTAAAGCAGCATTGGATGTAGGTGAGATTTTCTTTGAGGAAAAAGATGTAGTTGGATATTCAAGTCTTGGAATTGGAAGACTTATTTATCAGCTTCCTATACCGCTTTGCAAGATGTTTATCAAAGAAATTTTCCGTGGCAAGAGCCCAGATGATTTCGACGAGGAGACAGTTCTTACTATAAACAAATTCTTTGAAAATAGCCTTAATGTTTCTGAAACAAGCCGTCAGCTTTATATTCATAGAAACACTTTGGTTTATCGTCTTGACAAACTCGAAAAGAGTACAGGTCTTGATATCAGGGTTTTCGAAGATGCTATCACATTAAAAATTGCACTCATGGTAGTTAAATACATGAAGCATATGGAAACAATAGACTATTAATATCATCAGTTCATCCAGGAGAATACATAAAGATGATAGATTTTAAAAACGTTAGTGTAGCATACGAAAAAAAGGGAAACGATGCTCTTAAAAACGTAAACATTCACATTGATAAAGGCGAGTTTGTTTTCGTTGTAGGCCAGTCCGGAGCAGGCAAGTCAACCTTTATTAAATTGCTCACAAAAGAAATAGATCCAACCAAGGGTACAGTTTCTGTAGATGGTGAAGATTTAAAGAAAATAAAGCACAGAAAAGTTCCAATGTACCGTAGAAAGATTGGATGTATTTTCCAGGACTTTAGACTTCTGCCAGATAGAAATGTTTATGAGAACGTTGCTTTTGCGCAGCGTATTATTGAAGCACCTAAAAAAGACATAAAGAAAAAGGTGCCTAAGATGTTGGCTCTTGTTGGTCTTGCAGGATATTACAAAAAGAATCCTGGTGATATTTCCGGTGGTGAGCAGCAGCGTGTAGCTATCGCGCGTGCTCTTATAAATCGCCCGGAGATTCTTCTTGCGGATGAGCCTACAGGAAATCTTGATGATAAGAATGCATGGGAAATCATGGAGCTTCTTGAAGATATCAACAAGCGTGGCACAACAGTTATTGTTGTCACCCACAACATGAATTTCGTAAATACTATGAAAAAGAGAATCATTCAGCTTCAGCGTGGTATTGTTATAAAGGACCAGAAGATGAATGATGGCGATGTTCTTGAAATAAAGGAAGAAAAAGAAGAAAAGAAAGAGGAGGAAACTAAAGCTGATGAAAGCTCGGTCGATATCATACAACTTTAAGCAGGGTTTCCAGAACATCTTCTATAACAAGATGTTTTCCTTCGCTTCAGTAGCAACGATGGTTGCCAGTATTTTCCTTTTTGGAATTTTCTATTCAATACTTGTAAACTTCGAAGCAACTATTAAAAACGCAGAAAGCGGTGTTGCTGTTACGGTTTTCTTTGATGAAGGTATTTCACAGGAAAGAATTAACGAGATTGGTACTGAAATATCAAGAAGACCAGAGGTTTCGGAGTTTAATTATATTTCTCCAGAAGATGCATGGGAGAACTTTAAAACTCAGTATTTCGAAGGACGTGAGGAGCTCGCTGAAGGTTTTGCAGATGATAACCCACTTGCAAACGATGCATCTTATGAAATATACATGAATGATATTTCAATGCAACAGACTTTGGTAGCATTTCTTGAGTCAACCGAGGGCATTCGTGAAGTAAATCAGAGTGAAGTTGCTGCAAATACCCTGTCTGATTTAAATAGACTTGTATCAGCTGTTTCGCTTGCAATAGTTGGTGTACTTATTGTTATAGCAATATTTCTTATCAGTAACACTGTAGCTGTTGGTATCAATGTTCATAAGGATGATATTGCTATTATGAAAATGATTGGAGCAAAAGATAATTTTGTCCGCGCTCCATTCATAGTTGAAGGTGTAGTTATAGGATTCGTTGGATCTGCAATTCCACTTGGAATACTTTATTATCTTTATGGTGCAATTATTAGGTATGTTGCATCAAAGTTTAGCTTCTTATCAAACCTTATAACATTCCAGCCAGTTAACGATGTGTTTAGGATTCTTGTGCCGGTAGCACTTATCCTTGGTCTTGGAATTGGTTATTTGGGTAGTAGGATAACAATTCATAAACATTTGCGCGTTTAGTAATGAAGTTTAAGCGTATTAAGAACTTTATCTGTATAGCTCTTTGTGGGGTGATGGTGCTTGCATCGTCGCCCTTAAGTTATGCTACGGAAAAAGAGGAAAAAACTGAAGAGAGCAAAGAAGAAAAAAAGAAGACAACTTCTCTGGAAGCTGCAACTGCAGAACTTCAAAAAATGCAGGAGGCTTTAAAGGGGGCAAAAGAACTTGTAAATAAGTTAAAGGGCTCAGAAAAAGAGGCAAAAGAGAAGATTGAGGAAATTCAGAATCAGATAGAGGATGTCGATGATGCGTTAAAAAAACTCGAGGGTAGTATCGAAGAAACTGAGGCTGAAATTGAAAAAACAAAAAAAGAGTTAGAAGCAGCTGAGGCTGAAAAGGATCGTCAGTACGCTGATATGAAAAAACGTATCAGATTTATGTATGTGAATGGCGATGGGTATTATCTAGAGATGCTTTTAGGCTCCACTGGAGTTGCCAATCTTATGAATCAGGTTCAGTATATCGAATCTATCAACCAATACGATCGTTCTAAAATGGACGAGATGATTGAGATTGTTGAGGAGATAAACGATATAAAGGCAGTCCTTGAAGAAGAGATGGCAAAGCTTGAGGAAGAAAAGAAAGCTCAGGAAGAGTCAAGAGCTGCTCTTGAAGAATTAGAAAATGTTCGTCAGAAGGAATTAGCAGGAATTGAGTCGGAGCTTGTTGATGCTGAGAGCGTTGCAAAAGCATACGAAGAAGAAGTAAAAGCTCAGAATGAAATTATCTCACAGATTCGAGCTGCAGAAGCTAAAAAGGGTGGTGGATCTGCATCAAAAATTGACGACAGATACGGTTTTTTGTGGCCATGTCCATCAAGTACAAGGATTTCGTCTGATTATGGCCCAAGAACAGCACCTACTTCTGGTGCATCTTCAAATCATAAGGGAATTGATATATCGGCATCTCATGGCGCTCCTATAGTTGCAGCTCAAAATGGTACAGTTGCTGTTGCGGCAACTAGCCCAACAGCTGGAAACTATGTTATGATTGACCACGGAGCTGGATTATATACTGTATATATGCACTGCTCTGGTTTTGCAGTTTCAGCAGGACAGGATGTTATTAGAGGTGATACCATAGCATATGTTGGTTCGACCGGAGTTTCAACAGGAAACCATTTGCATTTTGCTGTTTCAGTTAATGGAGAGTATACAAATCCTTGGGGATACGTTTCCCAGTAGTTTATAGAGGAAAAAATGGAAGAAAACGAAGTCGTAAAAACAAAAAAGAAACCGCCTTTTTGGCTTGGAATAGTAATAGGTATAGTTACAGGAGCTCTGCTTTGTATCGGCGGAGTTATGGCAACGGGGCTTTTATATTTCACAAAAAAGCCAACAACTGTAAATTCAATTTACGGTACAGACAATAAATTATCGGACAAGGTTGCATCAAAGATTGATGAAATCGTTTTTAGGATAAATAGAGATGGCTACTATGATATGTCTGATGTTGACCTTGAGACGGGTATATACAGAGGTCTTGTTGAGGCGCTTGATGATCCTTATGCAAGGTACTATACCCAGGAAGAATGGATTGAAGAGTGTCAGTCAGATGCAGGAACCTTTTTTGGTGTAGGTGCAACACTTCAAAAGCATACTGATACTGGCATGGTTGAAGTAATCGAAGTATACGAAGATTCTCCTGCATATAAAGCTGGAATAAAAAAGGGTGATTTTGTATTAGAGGCTGATGGAAATAGCTGCTATGACTACGAGCTTGATGAGTTTGTAAAGTTTATTCGTGGACCAAAGGGGACCAGCGTTCATCTTGTAATTCTTCATGGCGAAGAAGAAATAGAAAAAGATATTATACGAGATAAAATCGATGTTATATCTGTTACAGGCAAGATGCTTGATGATGGCATTGCATATATAGAAATATCAAGTTTTGATGGAAATACAAATGATCAGCTCAATAAAGTTTATAAGAAACTTGAAGCTGAAGGTATGAAGTCTATAATCTTTGACCTTAGATCAAATGGTGGCGGACTTGTAGATATATGTTGTGATATGCTTGATACCATTCTTCCTGAAGGAATTCTTGTTTCAATAGAAGATCAGAATGGAAATAAGGAAGAGCATAAGTCTGATGCAAACCATATGGATTATCCAATCATAATTCTTACCAGTGAGTTTACAGCTTCTGCATCGGAAATCTTTTCTGGCGCCATTCAGGATTATGGTTATGGAAAAACACTTGGAACAAATACCTTTGGTAAGGGGATTGTTCAGACTATAGGGCCTTTGTCTGATGGAAGTGCGTTAAAGATTACCACTCAGTATTACTACACCCCTAAGGGAAGAAAACTTCATGGGGAAGGAATTGCTCCAGATATTGAAGTCCCATATGAGTATTTGGGTGATCCAGATGGTGAGTATGATGAGATGTATGATAACCAGATAATCCGCGCAATGCAGGAACTTGGATCTGATATTGAAATGCCTGAAAAATTTGTTTCAGATGACACAGAAAATGAGGACGAATAATGGTTGAATATGACCAGATAAAAACTAAACTTGCAACCTACGAGGAACCTTTAAAAGAGGTTGAAGGAGCACTTGATGTTGAGGGGAAATCTCGACGTATTCAGGAGCTTCAGCGCCTTATGGAAGAGCCTGGATTTTGGGATGATGCCCAGGGTTCAGCTCTTAAAATGCAGGAAGTTAAGAACCTTGAGAATGATGTTAATACCATCAAAGCTTGTGGCGAAAAGAAGGAAGAAATAGAAATCCTTCTTGAGATGGGATATGAAGAAAATAACCTTGACCTTCTTCCTGAAATAGAGGAGACTTTTGCAGAGTTTGAGAAGATGTATGAGTCATTAAGGCTTAAGACACTTCTTTCTGGTGAGTATGATAAAGAAAATGTAACCGTAACCCTTCATGCCGGAGCAGGCGGAACTGAAGCTATGGACTGGGTTTCTATGCTTTATCGTATGTATACTCGTTGGGCGAATGCACATGGCTACGAGGTGAATGAACTTGATATGCTTGAAGGTGACGAGGCTGGCATAAAGTCAGTTACTTTTGAAGTTAAAGGCGAAAATGCTTATGGATACCTAAAGAGTGAGCATGGAATACACAGACTTGTCCGCATTTCTCCATTTAATGCAGCAGGAAAAAGACAGACTTCGTTTGCATCCTGTGAAGTTATGCCTGAGTTATCTGAAGATCCCGAAATTGAAATAAAAGACGATGATATAAGAATTGATACCTATCGTTCATCTGGTGCAGGTGGACAGCACATAAATAAAACCAGCTCAGCAATCCGAATCACTCACTTCCCAACTGGAATTGTTGTAACCTGCCAGAATGAAAGATCGCAGTTCCAGAATAAAGATAAAGCAATGGAAGTGTTAAAGAGTAAGCTTTATTTCTTACAGCAGGAAGAACAAAAAGCAAAGGCTCAGGGAATTGTGGGCGAGAAAGTGGAGAATGGTTTCGGTAGCCAGATTCGTTCGTATGTGCTTCAGCCATATACAATGGTAAAAGACTTAAGAACTGGAGTAGAGTCTGGAAATTCAGGGGCAGTTCTGGATGGTGATTTAGATCAGTTCATGAATGGATATCTCAAGTGGTTATCGCTGGGTAGTCCGAAGGTGGGAATTGAAGCAGAATAGTGTCTGTTTGCATTCGTCAAAGTACACAGTAATAATTGAAAATAGAAGGAATCTTTGTTATAATTTTCTTCAAGTTAATAGCCCGGAAGCGAATACTCCCGGGCTATCTTTTTAATCTATGTCTAACGAGGGATTAACATGAAAGCAAAACAAAAACGTAACCTCATCATAATGCTGGCTTTGGCTGTGGTGTTTTTGGTGGGGGCTTTGCTTTTGGGCTCGAATCGCGAGGAGGAGTCCATTAGTGAAGTGATGAGGGATGCAGTTCTTCATGAGCATGGCAAGGTGAATTTCCTTGGAATAATGGAAGTGAACCCAGCTTTGTATTCAGCGATGATCGTATCTGCGGCTCTATTAATCTTCGCACTGATCGTTCGAATCTTTGTAATTCCAAAATTCAAAATGGTGCCAGGCAAATTTCAGATGGTGCTTGAAACATGGGTGGGATTCTTTGATGGGCTTGCCAAAACGAATAGCCCTCATAGAAACAAGTTCCTGGGATTTTATCTGTTTACAGCTGGAAGCTACATTTTCACAAGTACTTTATATGAGCTTTTTGGTCTGCAGATAGTTACTACACACGGGACACCGCTTGCAATGCCGGCTCCGCTTTCTGACATAAATGCAGCAATCTGTATGGGTGTTATGAGCTACTGCATAATAATGAGTGGAGGTATTGCTGGAAATGGAGCTAGTGGAATAGGAAAGACCTTAAAAGATTTTTCAATTCCAATCTCAATGAGTTTCCGTCTATTTGGTGCTCTTTTGTCGGGTCTTTTGGTCACAGAACTTGTTTACTACACTATTAAGTTAAGTATAGTTCTTCCGGTAGTAGTAGCAGTTTTATTTACGTTGCTACATGCACTAATCCAGACATACGTATTAACATTCCTTACAGCACTTTTCTATGGTGAAGTTTCAGAGGTTCACGAAAAGGCGCCAAAGGAAAAAAATAAAAATGTAAAAGAACAGGCAGCAGCCTGATGGAGGTATAAAATGAAAAAGTTTATTAAGAAAATCCCAGTTATTTTAGGACTTGCATTTGTGCTTGTTTGCCTTGCTTCTAACGTAAAGGTTACAAAAGCAGCTGAGCCTACTTCAGAGGCAATTACTGTAGAAAATGCCGAGATGGCCAGCCCAACAGGATCAAAAGCAATTGCAGCAGCTATAGCAATCGGTCTTGCAGCTATGGGTGGTGCAATCGGTATGGGTCTTTCAATTTCAAAGGCAGAGGAAGGTATTG
>JAKSSE010000005.1 GCA_024403255.1 Lachnospiraceae bacterium | reverse complement strand
GGAACTGGATATGCGCTTACTGTAGCTTACGAGTATTCACAGAAAGAATCATATAAAGAGGCAGCAATTCAGGCAGCAATTCATCTTCGCGCGATTTCTGTTCCACAAGGAAAAGGTTATCTTATTCCTTGGCATGATGTCCCAGGGGAGGAACCAATTTTCTATCTTGCAAACTGTCATGGACCAGCAGGAACAAGTAAGCTTTTTTATGGCTTATATGAAATAACTAATGATGAAGCATACCTAGATGATATAAAGAGTCTTTATTATGGATTAAGACATTTAGGTGCACCTGAAAAGATGTCACCAGGTTATTGGAATTCAGTTTGTGTATGTTGTGGCGCGGCAGGTATACTTCAGTTCCTTCTGAATGTAGCTATAGTTTTCAAAGGAACAGATTTTGCAAAAGAAGTTGAAGAAGTTGCTACTACTGCTGCAGAAATACTAGTTGGAGAACAGGAATCAAAGATTGGCGGACGTATAGGAGTTTGGCCTATTGCATACGAGAGAATTAAGCCAGAAAATGTTGCTCCAAACTTTGATTACTTTACTGGTTCAGCAGGTATTGGTGAGTCGCTACTTAGAATTTATCAGTACAACAATAAAGATATTAAATTTGTCAGATTAATTGATGATCCATATCCTACGGATATTGCTTTATAGAAAGGGGATATCTTATGAGTAACATAAAGCACAACATAGAAGAAGTTGTTGGACACACTCCAATATTAGAATTAGACGGACTTGAAAGAAAAGAGCAGTTGGATGCTCATATTCTTGTTAAGCTTGAGAGCCTTAACCCGCTTGGCTCTTTAAAGGATCGCATTGCTGTAGCAATGATAGATGCTCTAGAGAGAGATACAGATATAAAACCAGGAGATACGATTGTTGAGTTTTCAAGTGGAAACACAGCTATCGGACTTGCGGCAATTGCTGCAAAACGCGGATATAAAATGATTGCATATATGGTTCAGGCAACACAGGAACGTGTTAAACTTCTGGAAGCTTATGGTGCTACTATAAGGGACATGTCCAAAGACAATGGGGTCTTAGAGGCAATGTCCAACTTACCTGAAGATGGGGATTCTGCTCAGGCTTTGGTGGACCTTTTTAAAAGAAGAAGTGAAGAGGAGGGAATAAATTACTACCTTACTGTACAGTCTTCAAACGAAGCTAACAGGCTTGTGCAGTACAATACAACCGGACAGGAAATAATAGCGGATGTCGATCAGGTTGATGTACTTATAGCGGGGGTTGGATCAGGTGGGTCAATCACAGGTGTAAGCGATGCCTTGAGGGAGAAATTCCCTAATTTAGAGGTGGTGGCTTTTGAACCAACAGATGACGACACCGAATCTTTAGTTGGAGTTCATAGTATTAGTCAGACTCCAAGAGCTATGTTTCCACAAATTATTCTTAGGAAAAATAAACTTCCTTATGATAGAATAATAAAGGTAAATAAAGAAGATGCTTATAGGATGTCAAATAAAGTTGCAAAGACTGATGGTATATTCCTAGGTATAACAGCTGGTGCTGCAATGCATGTTGCTGCAACTTTGGCAAAGCAGGATGAATATAAAGGTAAAACTTTTGTTATGTTTGGATATGATGATGTTCTGAAGTACCTTTCTAGTGAACTGGTTGATAAGAAATATGCCAGTGAAGAATAATTTGGTCGGGAAAAGAGATAAGTAAGGTATGACGCTTCAACAGTTAGCATATAGTGTAAAAATAGCGGAGACGAAGTCAATGAATAAAGCGGCAGCAGAGTTGTTTATTTCACAGCCTGCTTTGTCGAGTTCTATACATGAGCTAGAGGAAGAATTAGGTGTAGAAATCTTTATTCGTAACCAAAAGGGAGTAATAGTTACAACTGAAGGTGAAAACTTCCTAAGCTATGCAAGGCAGATTGTTGAAGTTGGCAATATGCTAAAGGACAGATATTCTTCAGAGGAGATGAAGACAGATAAGTTTAGCGTTTCCATGCAGCATTACTCTTTTGCTGTGGAAGCATTTATGAAGCTGGCTGAAGAATTTAAGTTGCACGATTTTGAACTTGCAATTCATGAAACCAAGACGGCGGAGGTTATTGAAAACGTAGAAAAGTTCAGAAGTGAAGTTGGAATAATTTATCAAAGTGAGTTTAACCAGAAAGCTATAGATAAAATTCTTGCAGATAAGAAATTGGAGTTCATATCGCTCTTTGATTGTGCGGTATATGTGTATATGAGTGCGGATCATCCGCTTGCAAAAAAAGAAAAGGTCACTTTTGAAGATTTATCGGATTATCCATGTTTATCTTTTGAACAGGGGGATAATAATTCTTTTTATTATGCAGAGGAGATGTTTCCAACACACAAATATAGCAGGATAATAAAAGCTGATGACAGAGCGACTATGTTAAATCTTATGACGGGAATGGAAGAGTATACTCTTTGTTCCGGAATCATATGTGAAAAATTAAATGGCGATGGATATACAGCTGTTCCGCTTGATATAGATGAGAGGATGAATATTGGCTATATAAAGCGTAAGAGTTTTCCGTTGAGTAAATTAGGAGAAAGATATATTTCTATTTTAAAAACTTATCGACCAAAGCAATAAAGCTTGCACCTACCTTATGGTAGGTGTTTTTTTGCAATAAATTAGTTATAAGTAGAATTTATAACAAAGCATAAGTTATATGTATTTTGCTAAATGATTGATTGAATCTATAATTATCTCAACACCTACTAAAGTGATAGGCGAAACATTCAAAGATGGAGATAGAGCTATGGAATTAGAATTTGCAACTCGATGTTTATATGGAGACAAAGAAAAATTTGAAAAAGAATCAACAGGTGCAATAAGTTTTCCAATATATCAGACAGCTACATATGCACATCCAGAGGTTGGTCAGAGTACAGGATTTGATTACAGTAGACTGCAGAATCCTACAAGAGAGCATCTTGAGAAGGTTGTGGCAAGTCTTGAAAAAGGAATAGATGCGTTAGCTTTTTCTAGTGGAATGGCTGCAATTACCGCCTTAATGGAAATATTTAAGCCAGGTGATCATATCATCACTGAAGCAGATTTATATGGCGGAAGTATTCGTTTGTTTGACAATATAAACAAGAAAAACGGAGTTACTTTCTCGCATGTTAATTGTTCAAAAGAAGACATCAGCAAATATATAAATGAAAATACCAAGGCAATCTACATTGAAACTCCAACTAATCCAATGATGAATGTTACAGATATAAGAAAGATTGCAGATATAGCCAAGGAACATGACTTACTGCTGATAGTTGATAACACTTTCCTTTCTCCATATTTTCAAAATCCGCTTGAGCTTGGTGCGGATGTTGTAATTCACAGTGGAACAAAATATCTTGGCGGACACAATGATACATTGGCTGGCTTTGTAGTTACCAATTCTCAGGAGATATCGGATAAGCTTAGATTTATTATTAAAACTATAGGATCAGGACTTGCACCATTTGACAGCTGGCTTATATTGCGCGGAATAAAGACGCTCCCAATAAGAATGGAAAAGTCTCAGGAGAACGCAAAGGCAATAGTTGATTTTCTACTTTCAGAACCAAAGGTAAAAAAGGTATACTATCCTGGAATTCCTGGAAGCGATGGATATGAAATTTGCAAAAAACAGGCCAGAGGCTTTGGCGCTATGATAACTTTTGAAGTAGAAAGCAAAGATTTGGCGAAACATATTTTAAAACATACTCAAATCATACCTTTCGCAGAGAGCTTAGGTGGCGTGGAAACTTTGCTTACATATCCATGTACTCAGACTCATGCGGATGTGCCAGAGGATGTACGTATTGCAAATGGAATCACGGATTGCGTATTAAGACTTTCTGCGGGAATAGAGGATAGTAAGGATCTGATAGGCGATTTAAAATATGCAATAGATTCCTATGACGGATATAAAGCCCTATATATATAGGAGGAAGGGGAGAATTTTATGAGTAATTTGGAGGAGAAAAACATAAACTTCGATGAAGTTATAGATAGAAAAAATACAGATAGCCTTAAATTTGACTTTGCTGTTCAAAGAGGAATGCCAGAAGATGTACTTCCGCTTTGGGTAGCGGACATGGATTTTAAGACATCCAGTCTTGTTTTAGATGAAATAAATAAGAGGGTCAATCACGGTATTTTTGGGTACTCTGATACTGGCGTGAAATATTTTGAAGCTGTATCAAGTTGGTTGAAAAAACATCACAATCTGGAGATTGAGCAGGATTGGATTGTGAAAACTCCAGGTATTGTTTTTGCTATTGGTATGGCAATTAGAGCATTTACAAAAGAAGGAGAGGCTGTTTTAATACAGCAACCAGTTTACTATCCATTTTCAGGCCTTATAAAAAGTAACAATAGAAAGCTTATAAGTAGTGATCTTGTTTTGGCTGAGGATGGAAAATATCATATTGACTTCGATGACTTTGAAAAAAAGATAGTCGAAAACAATGTGAAACTGTTTTTGCTTTGCAGTCCGCATAATCCAGTTGGAAGAGTGTGGACAAAAGAAGAACTAAAGAAGGTAGTGGAAATTTGTATAAAATACGAAGTTATAATATTTAGTGACGAAATCCACTCTGATTTTATATACGATGGATATGTTCATACTCCTACGGTTAATGTAGATAGCAGAGTAAAAGACTATTGCGTTACCGCAACATCTCCTGCAAAGACATTTAATCTGGCAGGACTTCAAGTGTCTAATATTATAATTTCAAATTCTAAGCTTAGAAGTGTTTTTGAAAGAGAAATATATGCATCAGGTTATAGCCAGCTAAATACCTTGGGACTTGTTGCGTGCGAGGCAGCATACAACTATGGCGAAGTGTGGTACACAGAACTTAAAAAGTATTTAAAGGGTAATCTTGAATTTATAAGAGAATATCTCGCAAAAGAACTTCCAGAAATAAAGCTTATAGAGCCTGAAGGAACATATCTTATATGGCTTGATTTTAGAAGCCTTGATCTTACGGAAGAAGAAAGAGAGGATCTTATCGTTAATAAGGCAAAGCTTTGGCTTGATAGTGGTGCGATATTTGGAAAAGTAGGAGAAGGATTTGAACGAATTAATATTGCAACAAACAGATCAGTAATTGAAGAGGCTTTAAGCCGCATTAAATCTGCAATACATTAAAAATTAGGGGCTCCGTTTGGAGCCCTTTTTATAATTTTAAAAAATTTTTTGAAATTACCTATTGACATAGTAGGAGAATGGGTGTAATATACCGATAGTTTAAAGAGAAAGGAGACATGACAAGTGAGAGCTTTGAGTGTAGTTAAAAACTTCATGATGTGTATGTGTTGTTGCCGAATGCAATTCTCCCAGGCAGTTAATAGACTATGGGACGTGCGGCTTTCTTGTTGTTGTCATGCGTCTTGATTGATAGATTATGAGTCTTTGCCTGGGAGTTGCCCAGGCTTTTCTTTTGTAAAAGATAAAGCGACGTATGAATGATAAATAGTGAAAAACAATTTTCAAATTGGAGGACAATAAAATGAAAAACAAATTTATTACAAAGTTAATTACATCGGTGTTAGTCGCCGGCCTTTCTGCTTTTTCTTTAGCAGGATGCGGATCAAAGGATGCAGCTACCGCAGGTTCAGGTGACAAGATTTACAGAACTCTTGATGAGATCAAGGAGAGTGGTTCCATCAACATCGGAGTTTTCTCAGATAAAAACCCATTTGGTTATGTAGATGAGAATGGCGAGTATCAAGGATACGATGTATATTTCGCAGAGAGAATTGGACAGGATTTAGGTGTAGATATCAACTATGTTTCTACCGAGGCAGCAAGCAGAGTTGAATATCTTGAGACCGGTAAGGTTGATATAGTTCTTGCAAACTTTACTGTTACAGAAGAAAGAGCAGAAAAAGTTGATTTCGCACTTCCATACATGAATGTAGCGTTAGGTGTTGTATCACCAGAGGGAAATGTTATTGAAAGTCTTGACCAGATTGGTGCAGATGATCAGGTTATTGTAATTTCTGGAACAACAGCTGAGACATATTTGGAGAAGAACTATCCAGACATTAAACTTCAGAAGTTTGATACTTATGCTACAGCTAAGACTTCATTCGAGAATGGTACTGGTGTTGCATGGGCAAATGATAACACTGAAGTAATAGCATACGCTATTGAGAACCCAGGATATGTAGTTGGTATTCCTTCACTTGGAAGCCAGGATACAATTGCTCCTGCAGTAACCAAGGGCAATACTTCACTTCTTGAGTGGTTAAACAACGAAATCGAGGAACTTGGTAAAGAAAACTTCTTCCATGCAGATTATGAAGCAACCTTGATTGATACTTATGGTGCAGATTACGAGGATACTCTTGTAGTTGAAGGTGGAAAGGTAGCTAGCGCACCTGCAGCAGCTCCAGAAGGAAACGGAGAAACCATTACTGTAGCAGCATCAACTACTCCTCATGCAGAGATTCTTGCAGCAGCAGCTCCACTTCTTGAGGCAAAGGGTTACAAACTCGAAGTTACTGAATTTGAAGATTATGTACAGCCAAACCTTGTAGTAGAGTCAGGCGAATTTGATGCAAACTACTTCCAGCACGTACCTTATCTTGATAGCTTTAATGAGGAGCAGGGAACACACCTTGTAGATGCAGGTGATATCCACTATGAGCCATTTGGAATTTATCCAGGAACCAAGAAGAGCTTAAGCGAAATAGCAGATGGTGACGCAATTGCAATCCCAAATGATACTACCAATGAAGCTAGAGCACTTTTACTTCTTCAGGACAACGGTCTTATCACTTTAAAGGATGGTGTAGGACTTACTGCAACTGTTAATGACATTGTAGATAACCCAAATAACCTTGAACTTGTAGAACTTGAGGCAGCTCAGGTAGCACGTGTAGTAAACGAAACTGCATTTGTAGTCCTTAACGGAAACTACGCCTTAGAGGCAGGCTACTCAGTAGGCAAGGATTCAATTGCATATGAGTCATCTGATTCAGTAGCAGCTAAGACTTACGTAAATATCATTGCAGTATTAGAAGGAAACGAGAATAGTCCTAAGATTCAGGCATTAGTTGAAGTATTAAGATCAGCAGATATTCAGAAATATATCGAAGATACTTATGATGGAGCAGTAGTATTCTATCAGAAATAATTCTTAACTAAGGGGGAGGGCTTAGCCCTCCCTTTTTTGCGAGGGGAAGATATGAAAGAAATAGAGATAAAAAATCTGACAAAAAAATTCGAGATAAAAGACCATACTGTCACCGCGCTTAATGGAGTTAGCCTTTCCATTGAAAAAGGTGAAATCTACGGAATAATAGGAATGTCAGGCGCTGGAAAAAGTACGTTGGTACGCTCTATAAATTTTCTTGAGAGGCCAACTGATGGTCAGATTTTAATTGAGGGAGTAGATCTTGCTGAATTATCAAAAAAGGAGCTGAGAAAAAAGCGCAGCGAGATAGGCATGATTTTCCAAAGCTTTAATCTTATTGAACAAAAAAATGTATTAGATAATATCTGTTTTCCTCTTGAAATTGCTGGCAAAAAGAAAAAAGAAGCAAGAAAAAGAGCAAAGGAACTGCTTGGACTTGTAAATATGACTGAAAAAGAAAAGTCATATCCATCACAGCTTTCCGGAGGCCAAAAACAAAGAGTTGCAATTGCAAGAGCCCTTGCAACAAATCCAAAGATTTTACTTTGTGATGAGGCAACAAGTGCACTTGATCCACAGACAACAGAATCGATTTTAAATCTTTTAAAAGATATAAATGAGAAACTTGGAATCACTATAGTTATTATTACTCATCAGATGTCGGTGGTCACTGATATATGCCAGAAGGTAGCTATCATTGAAAATGGTCAGCTGGTGGAAGAGGGGCTTGTAGAAAAAATATTTGAAAATCCAAAGACCGATGCGGCAAAGGAACTTATCTCTGGAAAGAAGATAACCTATAGTCCTTTGGAAGAATTTGATGTAGAAAAGAAGATAAGAATAGTATTTTCTGAGAACTCGGCGTATGAGCCTGTTATTTCAAACCTGATTCTTAAATTTAATTCGCCTATCAATATTTTAAAGGCAGACACAAGAAATGTAGGTGGAACGGCAAAGGGTGAAATGATTTTGGGATTGCCTGATGATGAGGATATTCAAAAAGCGATTATAAATTACCTTAAGGAACGCGGTTTGTCCGTATCGGAGGTGACAGAAAATGTTTGATGAAAAAGTTATAGCAATGTTACTTGAAGGTATAAGAGATACCTTATACATGACTCTTGTTTCGACTATTGTGGGATATGTAATTGGACTTCCTATGGGAATAGTACTCAATGTGACAAGAGAAGAGGGTCTTAACCCAAATAAAATCGTGTATAGAATAATCGACTTTATTTGTAATATAATACGAAGCGTGCCATTTTTGATTTTGCTTATTCTTTTGATTCCGTTTACAAGACTTGTTGCAGGAAAAAGTTATGGTTCAACAGCGACAATCGTTCCTCTTGTAATATGTGCAGCACCTTATATTGCACGTGTAGTTGAGTCTTCACTGAACGAAGTGGATGCGGGAGTAATTGAGGCAGCAAAATCTATGGGTGCAAGTAACATTCAGATTATTTTCAAGGTTCTTCTTGTGGAAGCGAAAACCTCGCTTATCACAGGTGCAACAATTACAACAGGAATTCTTCTTGGATATTCTGCAATGTCCGGAACCGTTGGTGGCGGTGGTCTTGGAGATATTGCAGTTAGATATGGTTACTACAGATGGCAGACTGATATTATGATTGTCACTGTTATTTTACTTATTGTGATTTTCCAGATAATTCAGAATTTAGGAACATTTATTGCAGCGCGCCTTGACCATAGAAAAAAATAGGAAAAAAGATGAATACTGAAGCGATAGTTTCTTATTTGCCTTTATACAAAGAGGCTTTTGTTTTGACAATTAAAATAGGATGGCTGGGCATAGCTTTGGCATTTGCTATTGGAATAGTTTCTGCATTTATTTTGTACTTCAATATTCCAGTTTTGTCGAAAGTTATCAAAGCTTATGTGGAGTTGTTTAGAAATACTCCTCTTTTGGTTCAGCTGTTTTTCATATACTTTGGATTGCCAAAAATGGGCATCGATATTTCATCACAGGTGTGCGGATGTTTGGGGCTTGGCCTTTTAGGTGGAAGTTACATGGCGGAAACATTTAGAAGTGGACTTTGTGCAATTGCAAATACACAGATTGAAAGTGCCACTGCGCTTGGTATGAGCAAAAGCCAAATTTTTATTCACATAATTCTTCCACAGGCTTTTACCATAAGTATTACTGCACTTATTGCAAATGTAATATTTCTTCTTAAGGAAACAAGTGTCTTTTCTGCGATTAGCTTGATGGATTTAATGTTCACTGCAAAAGATTTAATAGGCCTTTACTACAACACAACAGAATGCCTGCTTTTACTTGTTTTATTCTATATTTTGATGCTGCTTCCAGTTTCTTTTTTGGGAAATCTGATAGAGAAAAAAGTAAGATTCGGAATATTCGGAGATTAGTGTGATGAATGCGTTTTTTGAGAAGCTGGGATTCGATGTCCTGCTAAAAGGAAATAACATGCTTCGGCTTTTGCAAGGCCTTGGTGTTGCACTCAGAATAAGTGTGATTTCGGTGGTGATTAGTATTGTCCTTGGAATCATACTTGGAGTTTTGATGGCGCAAAAAAATAAGGTTATAAATGTTATTGCGAAGATTTATCTTGAAATAGTTAGAATAATGCCTCAAATGGTTTTATTGTTCATTGTGTATTTTGGAATAACCAAGGTGCTTGGAATTAATATGGAGGCTGAAAAGGCATCGATAATCGTATTTACTTTTTGGGGCACGGCCGAGATGTCAGATTTGGTGCGAGGCTCATTAATCAGTATTCCAAAGACTCAATACGAAAGCAGTGAAGCCCTTGGATTTACTAAATCGCAGATGTATATGTATGTTATAATTCCGCAGACTATAAGACGACTAATACCTCTTTCGATAAATCTGATTACAAGAATGATAAAAACTACAAGTCTTGTAATGATGATAGGAATTGTAGAGGTTCTAAAAGTTGGGCAGCAGATAATAGAAGCGAATAGAAAAACATCACCTAATGCAGCCTTTGGAATATTTGCAACAGTCTTTTTGCTTTATTTCATTGCGTGCTGGCCAATCAGTCAGCTGTCAAAGTATTTGGAAAGAAGATGGGAGAATTGATATGGAAGATATTTTGAAAATAGAACATCTGCACAAGGCATTTGACGGATTTACTGTATTAGAAGATGTGAACTTAACGGTCAAAAAGGGTGAAGTGACGGTAGTTATTGGACCTTCTGGTTGTGGAAAGAGTACTTTTTTAAGATGCATAAATGGGCTTGAGGATATTCAGGATGGCAGGGTTCTTTTGCATGATGAAGTTATAAATCCAAACAAAAAGGATTTAAGAAGCACTCATGAAAAAATTGGAATGGTTTTCCAAAGCTATGATCTTTTTCCTCATAAAACAATAATCGACAATGTAGCTTTAGCACCTATAAAGGTTCAGAAAAGAAAAAAGGAAGATGTCTATAAAGAAGCCAGTGAACTTTTGGACAGGGTTGGACTTTTGGCAAAAAAAGATAGCTTCCCTAGACAGCTTTCAGGTGGTCAGAAACAAAGAGTGGCAATTGTAAGAGCTCTTATTATGCACCCTGAAATACTTCTTTTTGATGAAGTCACAGCTGCACTTGATCCAGAAATGGTAAGGGAAGTTTTAGAGGTTATTCTTTCTCTTGCAAAAGAGGGCAGAACCATGTTAATCGTCACTCACGAAATGGATTTTGCAAAAGCTGTTGCAGATAGAATTCTTTTCATGGACGGTGGACATATCGTGGAAGAAGGGAGCCCTGAGGAGTTTTTTGAGAACACAAAGACAGATAGGGCTAAACGCTTTTTAGATTCATTTAAGTATAAATAAAAATGATTTGTTAGTATTTATAAGGGGCTCCGATTGGAGCCCCTTTAAGTTTATTTTGTTCCGAATATTCTGTCTCCGGCATCGCCAAGTCCAGGACAAATATATGCGTTTTCATTAAGACATCTGTCTAACTGACCTACATATACCTGAACATCTGGATGTGCTTCGTGAAGCTTTTTAACGCCTTCAGGTGCACCGATGATGCAAAGGAATTTGATTTTCTTTCCACCGTGCATTTTGATCTGCGAAATGGCATCTACTGCTGAACCACCTGTTGCAAGCATTGGATCAACAACTACAATAGTTCTTTCGTCGATAGGATCAGGGAGCTTGCAGTAGTATTCCTGAGGCTCATGAGTTTCCTCGTCGCGATACATTCCGATGTGTCCAACTTTTGCACTTGGAACAAGGCTTAAAATTCCACCAGTCATACCAAGACCTGCTCTTAAGATTGGAACAATTGCAAGCTTACGACCTGAGATAACAGGTGTCATGCATTTTTCGATAGGTGTCTCAACTTCAACATCCTCTAAAGGAAGATCTGAAAGAGCCTCATATCCCATAAGCATTGCGATTTCCTCAACCAATGATCTAAACTCGTTAGTTCCGGTAGATTTATCACGAAGTCTTGAGATTTTATGTTTTATAAGTGGATGGGTAATATAAAAAACATTTTCGTACTGCTGCATATTATGCCTCCTGTTTTGCATCCTTAAGATGCTCTTCCTGCTTCATATCCTTGTTGATACCGCTTTTGTCTTTGAAATCTTTTCCTGGAAGAATTGCATTAAGAAGGATACCGAAGATGGCTGCAAGAGCAAGACCGGTAAGGGTGATTGGAGTGCCGCCAACGGTGAAGGTAAGTCCTGAAGAAAAACCAAGACCACAAACAAGGATAACTGCTGCAATTACAAGGTTTCTTGACTTGGTAAAGTCAACCTTATTTTCAACAACGTTTCTTACACCGATAGCAGAAATCATACCGTAAAGGATGAAGCTTACACCGCCGATGATTGAAGCTGGCATGGAACCAATAATCTCTGCAAATTTAGGAATGAATGAAAGCACAACCGCATAGATTGCTGCAAGTCTGATTACCTTTGGATCATGAACTTTTGAAAGCTCAAGAACACCGGTGTTTTCTCCATAAGTTGTGTTTGCAGGACCACCGAAAAGACCAGAAAGAGAAGTTGCAAGACCATCGCCTACTAAAGTTCTTGCAAGGCCTGGATCTTCAAGGAAGTTTTCGCCGCATGTTGCACTGATAGCAGACATATCGCCAATGTGCTCCATCATTGAAGCGATTGCGATAGGCGCCATAACAAGAATTGCTGAAATATCAAATTTGCAAACGAAGAACTTTGGAAGTCCGATGATTGATGCTGATGCAACGTTTGTGAAATTAAGGATTGCAGAACCATCTGCATTTGTAACTCCGCAAGCATTTAAGATAAGTGCAACAACATAAGAAACTACAACGCCCATAAGGATAGGGATGATTCTAAACATTCCTTTTCCCCAGATGTTGAATACGATGATAGTTACAAGTGCGATAAGAGCTAAAAGCCAGTTGGTTGATGCATTTGAAACCGCCGATGGTGCAAGTGAAAGACCTATACAGATGATGATTGGACCTGTAACTACAGGTGGAAGATAGGTCATTACCTTCTGTACGCCAACAATCTTGATGATGAGCGCAAGGATAAGATAAACAAGACCTGCGACTACGATACCGCCACATGCATATGGTATTTTCTCTCCCATAGTCATGCCGGCAAAACGACCTGAGTCAAGATTTGCAACGGTAGCAAAGCCGCCTAAAAATGCAAATGATGAACCAAGGAATGCAGGTACTTTGAATTTAGAGCAAAGATGGAAAAATAAAGTTCCAATACCTGCAAAGAAAAGTGTAACTGATACTGAAAGTCCCTCTCCTTCGAAATAGCCATTTACGAGGATTGGTACAAGGATTGTTGCTCCGAACATGGCGAACATGTGCTGAAGGCCAAGGACGAGCATTTTTGGGATACCAAGAGTTTTCGCATCCTTAATAGGTGTTTGTTCGTTCATTTTTTCTCCCTTCTATTAGGTTAGTGAATACGTTTTAATTTTAAAACTTTGTCATACGCCTTTCAATACAAAATATAGTATAATATTAAAAAAATAAATAAATAATACACAGTATGTTGTAAAAATGACCATATAGCGACAATTGAATTTGCATCGAAGGGAAAAAGGTGTAAAATATGGCGAATGCGATTGTAATTATTATTCTTATAATAATAGTAGCGCTTGCGATAAGACGCATAATAAAAAATAAAGGAACGTGCAGTTGCTGCCCACAAAAAGGCGTATGTCAGGGAAACTGTGATAAGAAAAAGGACACCAAAGAAAAATGCCAGGATTAGGAACGATATTAAATACAGCACTGATTATTGTCGGTGGTATTTTAGGAATATTATTAAAAAAATGGGTTAAAGAATCCATGGGGACAGCCCTTACAAATGTCTGTGGAGTTACCGTAATATTTGTCGCAATCGGTGGAGTTATGGAAAAGATGCTGGTTATGGAAGATAATGCATTTTCTACCCAGGGCAGCATGATGATGATAGTTTCTATCGCTATCGGAACTGTTATCGGAGAGCTTATAGATATCGACGGCAAGGTTGAAAAGTTTGGGGCCTGGCTTAAGGTTAAGTCAAAAAGCGAAGGAGATAATCAGTTTATTTCAGCCTTTGTTGATGCATCCTGCACGGTATGTATAGGTGCTATGGCAATAGTTGGATCTATCATGGATGGCATTTATCATGATTACTCTATTCTTTTGGCAAAGGGTATTCTTGATTTCATCATAGTTTGTATTATGGCAGCATCCAGAGGTAAGGGCGCAATTTTTTCGGCCATACCAGTTTTTCTTTTGCAGGGAGTTGTAACTGTAGCAGCTATGTTTGCGGGGCCTTTTATGTCGGATACGGCACTTAACCATTTATCCTATGTTGGCTCTGTAATGATTTTTTGTGTAGGACTTAATCTGATACGAGATAAAAAAATAAGGGTTGCGAATATGCTTCCAGGCTTAATAATATGCGCCCTTTGGCCATAAAGAAATAAAAATCTATTCAAAGTGTCGCTTCGGCGGCACTTTTTTATTTTGAAAAAAGTGTTGACATACTACGACAGATAAAGTATGATAGCCGTAGTACGACAAACGAAGTATAACAGGAAAGGAGTAGTTATGGTAGAAATCAGCAGTGATGTAATTCGTGGCTACAATGACACCATAATACTTTTTCTTTTGAAGGATAAACCTAGTTATGGATATGAGATTCAAAAACAAATTAGAAATCTTTCTGAAGAAAAGTATATTATCAAAGAAACGACGCTATATTCGGCTTTTACAAGACTCGAGAAATCAGGATTTGTTGAGAGTTTTACGGATGATACAAGCGGAAAGAAAAGAACCTACTACAAGATTACGGATGAAGGTCAAAAATATTACAACGACAAATGTAAAGAGTGGGATCTTACAAAAGAAGTAATCGAGAACTTCATCGTTAGGGAGGTAGAAAATGGAAACAATTAGAAAATATATGGAAAGCCTTTTTGCAAGCTTGCCAAATACAAAAGAGGTCGTAAAGGCAAAGGAGCATCTTCTTGAGATGGCTGAAGATAAATATAACAGCCTGAAAGAAGATGGCGTAAGTGATAACGAGGCTGTTGCGAAGGTTATAGCAGAGTTTGGAAACTTAGATGAACTTAAAGATGAACTTGGCATTGCTGAAGAGGTTAGAGAGTCGATTCAGGATGCTACAGTTACAAGAGAAATCTCTGAAATGGAAGCAAAGAATATGATTTCGGATCATACGATTGCAGCTATTTTACGCGGACTTGGAGTTATGTGTTTTATCTGCTGTGTAGTTCCACCAATTATACTTCAGAATTCTCTTCCAGCTGTTGGCCTTTTTATCCTTGTTGGAATAGGAGTTGTACTTGAAATTTTACAGAATTCATATATGAAAAAGTGGGATTTTCTTGGCAGGGATAAATGCATTCTTAATATTCAGACTGCAGAGTATGTAAAGGAAGAAAAAAGAAGAAAAAGTACGGGCCTTGTTTTGGCAAGAAGCATTGGTGTAATGCTCATAGTAATATGTGTAGTTCCATGTATAGCTCTTCAAGACGAATGGGGTGTTGCAGGATTATTTGTTTTTGTTGGCCTTGGTGTATGTCTTATTGTTGCATCAGCAGGAATTGGGTCAATAATTGAAAAACTGTTAAGTGTAAATCCTAAGGGAACAATTGGGGGAACCTACTCAAAAGGTAGCGGAAGAATTGTTTATGATAATCCTAACCTTGCAGCAATAATGGATATTTATGGAATGCTTGTGCTTTGCTTATATCTTTCAGTTAGCTTTTTGACCCATGCGTGGGCAACAACCTGGATAATATTTGTTGTTGGAGCAATTGTAAAAAAATGTATTGAGCAGACCAAAGGACACGAGGAGTAAGAAGATGAATACAAAGCTAAGAAATACAGTGCTCATAATTGCATCAGTTGTTACTGTTATTTGTGTGATTATTGGAAGCGTAGATGTTACTAAAAAATTATCAAATATTTTTGGTGGAATTTCTTTTGGGAAAAGCGTAAGTACGGAAGCTAAAAGTTTAGATGGTGATGTTAAAGAAATACATCTCAACCTGGATTTGTCTAATATAACGATTGAAAAAGGCTCAGAAAATACTATTGAGATCTCAAACAATAAGTCTTCAGATTCAGTCGTAACCTTTGAAAATGGAATTCTGACTGTAGAGTGCAAGGAAGAGGTTAAACTCACTCCTTTTTCGGGCGCAGCTTCGGATGTTGTAATAACACTTGCGGATGATGTTGATGTTATAGATGTTGTATGTTCAGTTGGCGATTTCGAGGTTTCTGATATTACTGCAAAAGAGTTTACTTCGTCACTTGATATGGGCGATGTTGAAATAAAAGGATGCAAATTTGATAATATGGATATATCAGGTGATCTTGGGGATATCAAAGTAAAAAAAGTTGTATTTAATAATGGAAGCATTACCAGTTCAGCAGGTGATGTAGATATTGAACTTTCAGATGGCGACATATCATTTGATGTAGCAGTAGACCTTGGAGATGTTATAATTAACGGTAAGGAAGTAGATAATCAATATAAAACTACTGATGGCAGTAAAAATTTGAGCGTTTCTCTTAATATGGGAGATTTGGATATTAAGTAATAATTATGATGGATTTTTTTATAGCAGCAAAAACACAGATAGTATGTCTTATGACGTTACTATACGTTGGATATTTGTATCTTAAAGATGGAAATCATCTAGATAAGATTAGTGGTAAAAATCATTGTAATGTTTATTACGACTGGATGCTTGTCTGTGCAGAAATCAGTGTATTGTTAGATGGAGTTACAGCGTACACTGCAGCGCATTATAAAAATGTTTCGTCCTGGCTGAATGGTGAGCTTCACTTTGTATTCTATGTAAGCTTAATGCTTTTTGCTACATTTTATTTTTTCTACTGGCTTTCAGTTTCTGGACGTCTTAGTGAAGATATAACGCGCAGGATGATTTATTATTTACCTTGTGTGATAGGTATGTATTTGTGCGCGATAAATATGAGAAGCGTGCGATTTGTTGAAGGAAAGCGTGTTACGTATTCGATGGGCTTTTCGGTATATGTATGTTTTTCTGTTGTAGCTTTGTATTTGCTTTTTACTCTGGTTGTATTTTTTAGAAATTTACATGTAATAAAAGCAAACAAGAGGAGCAGTCTTATAACAGGTATAGTTTTTGCTTATGCCATAATGATGGTTCAGCTTTTCCTGCCGGAAGTGCTTGTTTCGTGCTTTGCAACAACGCTTATAACTCTTTCCGTATATCTTTGCATGGAAAATCCTTCAGTAAAAATGGTTGAGGTTTACCATGAAGAAATGCTTATGGGATTTGCGACACTTTTGGAGAAAAAGGACGGCGGAACAGGCGGACATATAAGAAGGACATCAGAGTACGCGGTTATAATTGCGAAGGAGCTTTCAAAGCTTCCTAAACATAAAAAACATATCAACAGAGAATACTTAAAAAGTTTAAGACAGGCTGCACCAATGCATGATATTGGGAAAATTAGTATTCCTGATAACATTCTTCAAAAACCGGGAAAACTGACTGATGAAGAATTTGCCATTATGAAAACTCATTCAGCTGAAGGAGCTAAAATCATAAAAGAAACTTTTAGTCATCTGGTAGATGATGGGGAAGATAGAATGGCTTATAAGGTTGCCTTAAACCATCACGAAAAATGGAATGGAAGAGGTTATCCTAATGGCTTAAAAGAAGAAGAAATACCTCTTTGCGCAAGGATAATGGCTGTGGCGGATGTGTTTGACGCTGTTTCAGCAAAACGTTGTTACAGGGACGCAATGCCACTTGAAAAATGTTTTGCAATTATCTACGAGGGAAAAGGAACAGACTTTGATCCTGAAATAGTTGATGCATTCTTTGAAAGACAAAGAGAAATTGTAAAAGTATATAACAGGTATCGTGACGAGGGGTGATATTTTATCACCCCATTTTTATTATAAATATGCTATAATAAAGTGTTTTTTGAGGAACTGTTTTACGCACAATGATTGGAGAAAAATGAAAGTTTCAGAATATATTAATTCCGATAAAGTAACGGTATCTTTCGAGGTTTTTCCACCTAAGACAGATGCGGCTTTTGAAAAGGTTGAAAAGGCAGCAGGCGGTGTAGCAGAGCTTAATCCACCATATATGTCGGTTACCTATGGTGCAGGTGGAAGCACCAGAGGATACACTATTAAACTTGCTGAAAATATTCAGGAAAAATATAGTGTTCCAGTTGTATCGCATCTTACCTGTGTAGGTGCAACAAAGGAGTCGATTTCATCTGTTTTAAGTGAGATGAAAGAAAAAGGCATTGAAAATATACTTGCACTTCGTGGTGACAGACCACAGGAATTTGACGGCGATCCTTTTGCAAACTTTAAGCATGCATCTGACCTTGTTTCCTTTATAAAAGAGCAGGGCGATTTTTGCATCGGCGGAGCGTGCAACCCGGAGATGCATCCAGAATCAGAAAATAGAAAGTCGGATTTGGCAGCACTTAAGGCAAAAGTTGATGCTGGCTGTGAGTATCTTGTCAGTCAGATGTTTTTTGATAATAACATTTTTTACAGCTTTTTATATAAGCTCCGTGAGGCAGGAGTATACGTGCCTGTTGTTCCGGGAATAATGCCTATTACACGTGCTGTACAGGTTGAAAATGCAGTTAAACTTTCGGGCTGTAATGTTCCTGAAAGATTCAAAGCTATTGTGGATAGATTTGGTGACAACCCAGCTGCAATGGAGCAGGCAGGAATTGCTTATGCAACAGATCAGATTATTGATCTTATTGCAAATGGTATCAATCATATTCATGTTTATTCAATGAATAAGCCTAGTGTAGCAAAAGGTATTATTGATAATCTTTCGGAGATAATAGGCTAGTGAAATTGGCCAGTTTAAGTAAAACTAAAATCATGATGACAGCGCTTTTGTTGGTGCTGTCATTTTTGTGTTCGTTTTTATGTTTTAATAAACCGGTCTATGCTGCAGAAGAAGACGAGAATAAAGAGGTTGTAGTTGTTATTGATCCGGGACACGGCGGAAAAAACGAAGGTGCTATCTGGAATGGCTGGGTAGAAAAAGAAATCACTATGGTTACCGCCAAAGCTATGAAGGAACACCTTGAAAAATTCGAGGGTGTTAAAGTTTATCTTACCCATGAGGATGTGGAGGATAATCTTGATCTTGATGAAAGAGCAAGGATAGCAAAAGGTTACAACGCTGATTACTTTTTGTGCCTTCACTACAATATGTCTGGAAAGCATACCCATTACGGTTCTGAACTTTGGATTCCAAGGAGGGGAGATAATAATAGAAAAGGATATCAGATGGGTACCCTTATTATGGAGCAGTTCAAAGCGATTGGACTATCTGACCGTGGAATAAAAACAAGAAAGAATCGAAGGAAGCAGGATTACTATGGTATCCTTCGGGCATCCCAGGAATTGGATGTCCCTTGCATTTTGGTTGAGCATGCGCACCTGGATCATGAAAAGGATGCTTTTTTCACAAATGAATTATCGGATTTTGCCAGATTTGGACGTCTTGATGCAGAGGCGGTTGCGAGATACTTTGGGCTTAAAAGTGAGGAGTTGGGAGAGGATTATTCGCAGGAAAACTATAGGGTAGAGGTTAGCTCGAAAAAAACCTATGGAATTCCATCAGAGACAATAAACGGAGACTATGTAATACCTTCCAAAATTGATCCAGTAGAAGATGACCAGAAGGCAATGGTTGCTACTGTAAATTACGATGCTATTTTGGAAACTCAGGGTGTTATCCGTGCGAAGATGGAAAAGCAAAATTACCTGATTCAGCAGGAGAGCAGTGCCTTGGCAAAGTTGGCCTATGAATCGCTGCCAATAAAGGCTTCCAGTGACTATGGCGATGAGGTTGGCGAAGACCCTGCGGAAAGCACTGAAGAAACTATAAACAGCTTTAGAGATTTGCCAAAAGATCAGTTTGTAGCACTTTTGATTGTGTTTGGTTTAGTGCTTACAGGCATATCGGTTGGAATAATAAAAGTTTTATACTAGAGATTTGAGTAAATATCTGTACGAAAATCTTTGAAAAGTATAGCTAAGTGATATAATATTCTAGATTTTTTTATTGTTCTTTGGAGGAAGAAAAATGAACAGAAAAGTAGGATTTATTGGTTTAGGAAACATGGCTTCAGCTATCATCGGCGGTGTAACAGGTGCAGACCTTATTTCGAGATCTGAAATTATTGGTTCGGCAAGAACTCTTGAGACTTTGGATAAGGCGACAAAAGAGCTTGGAATCAGCACCACGACAGATAATAAAGCAGCAGCTGCTGCTGAAAAGTTAGTGTTTCTATGTGTAAAACCTAAGAATATTCCAGAAGTAATTGAAGAAATTAAGGATGTTGTAAAGGATGATGTTCTTATTATTTCAATTGCGGCAGGTGTTACTTTGGATAAGCTAGGAGAGGCATTTGGCAGAAAACTTAAAATCGTTCGTGTAATGCCTAACATTGCAGCCCTTGTTGGCTCAGGTATGTCAGGTATTTCAGCAAATAAAAATGTTAGCGAAGATGAACTTAACTATGTAACTGACATTTTCAATTGTCTTGGTCATGCTCATATTGTTAAGGAGCAGGATATGGATGTTGTTACCTCTCTTGCAGGTGGTGGTCCAGCTTTTGTAGCTATGTTCATTGAGGCTCTTGCAGATGGTGCTGTAGCAGATGGTATGCATAGAGATGATGCATACGAGTTTGCAGCTCGTACAGTACAGGGTGCAGCAAAAATGATTGCCAGAACTGGGATGCATCCAGGAGAACTTAAAGATAAGGTTTGCTCACCTGGTGGAACCACAATCGAGGGAACTATCGTCCTTGAGAAAAATAATTTCCGCGGAGCTACTATCGATGCAGTTCGCGCTTGTACTAAGAAGTCAAGAGATATGGCTTCAGCTCATACATCACACTAGGAGTTTTTTATGTGGGCAGAAGAAAGCGTTTTTTATCAGATTTATCCAATGGGATTTACTGGGGCTCCATTTGAAAATGATGGAGTTTTAACTCACAGAATCCTTCAGGTTTTAGACTGGATTCCTCATATGACAAAGCTTGGAGTGAATGCAGTTTATTTTTCTCCAATTTTTGAGTCTGATACCCATGGCTATAACACCAGGGATTATTATAAAATTGATACAAGACTTGGCACAAATGACGATTTTAAAAAAGTAGTGGATGAGCTTCACAAAGCAGATATTAAGGTCGTTCTTGACGGCGTATTCAATCACGTTGGAAGAGGATTTTGGGCTTTTAAGGATGTTCAGGAAAAGAAGTGGGACTCTCAGTATAAAGACTGGTTCTATCTCAATTTTGATGGTAATTCTAACTATAACGATGGTTTTTGGTATGAAGGCTGGGAAGGTAATTTTGATCTTGTAAAAATTAACCTTCGTCATCCTGATGTTAAAGAACATATTTTTAAGGCTGTTCAAAGCTGGGTAGATGATCTGGGGATTGATGGATTAAGACTGGATGTTGCTTACATGGTCGATAGAGATTTTCTTAAGGAACTTCGCTATAGAACATCACAGATGAAGCAGGATTTCTATCTGATTGGTGAGACTATTCATGGTGACTATAATCAGATCATGAATGATGAAATGCTGCATTCTGTTACAAACTATGAGTGTTATAAAGGTCTTTACTCCAGCTTTAATTCCATGAACATGTTTGAGATTGTTCATTCACTTTTGCGTGAGTTTGGACCTGAAAACTGGACTTTATACAAAGGTAAGCACCTTTTATCTTTTGTTGATAACCATGATGTCAGTCGTATTGCAAGTACACTTACAAATGACAGACATTTAAAACCAATCTACACCATGCTTATGGGAATGCCTGGTATACCTTGCATTTACTATGGTAGTGAGTGGGGCTTTAAGGCGGATAAAAAAGACGGAGATCCTGCGCTTAGGCCACATTTTGATGCGCCGGAATGGAATGACCTTTCTGAATATATCTCAAAGCTTGCCGAGGTTAAGAAAAATAGTAAGGCGCTTAATTATGGCGATTTTACTTCTGTCTGTCTTACAAATCCTGCATGTGTGTTTGAAAGAAACTGCGGGGATGAGAGAGTTCTTGTCTGCGTAAATGCTGGAGATGGTGACTGGTTTGCCGGCTTTGACAGGGGCACAAACAGGGCTCTTGATCTGATGACTGGTGAAGAGGTTGAGCTAAACGGAGGAGTCAATGTTCCGGGGTGCTCAGGAAGATTATTGAAATTATTGTAATAATGCACAAAAAGAACTGCCAAAGGGCGGTTCTTTTTTTAAGTTTGAATGTCTTTCTAAAACGATGAAAATGTTGAAAAAATGGGCATTTTAGGGTATGATAGGTAATTATTGCGATTAAGGGGATACTATGGTTAAAAATCGAAAAGGATTATGCATAGGCTCCATGATTTTGGGCATAATCAGTGTTTTGATGTGCGCAATTCAGCCATTTGTTTTTGTGGCATCGATCGTGGGCATAATTATTGGCATAGTTGGACTTAGAACGACTGACGGAAAAGGGATGGCGATAGCCGGGATAATCATGTCATCAGTTGGCGCCTTGATAGGAGCACTTATCATGTTTCTGGTTGTAGGGGCTGTTGGCATTATAGACAACGCAGTTGATTATAACTCTCCAAATGGTGGATTTCATTTTTATTACGAAAATAATTATGACAAGCCAAGTGATGAGTTTGAGTTTCACATAGATGAGGGCCCATTGGATAACGTACCTTTGGAAATCCCTGATAACGATAGTAATCTTATTTAACGAAAGGAAAGTCATGTATAAGAAAGTCGATACAAACCTAAATTTTGTAGAAAGAGAAAAGGAAACCGTCCAGTTCTGGAAGGATAACAATATTTTTGAAAAATCAATGGAGAACAGAAAGGAAGGCCCTACCTATACTTTCTATGATGGCCCTCCAACTGCAAATGGAAAGCCACACATTGGACACGTTTTGACACGTGTAATTAAAGACATGATTCCTCGTTACCAGACAATGAAGGGAAATATGGTTCCTCGTAAAGCTGGCTGGGATACTCATGGACTTCCTGTAGAAATTGAAGTTGAAAAGCTTCTTGGAATCAATGGTAAGGATCAGATTGAAAATTATGGTCTTGAGCCATTTATCACAAAATGTAAAGAGTCAGTTTGGAAATATAAGGGTATGTGGGAAGATTTCTCAGGCACTGTTGGCTTCTGGGCTGATATGAATGACCCATATGTTACTTATCATGACGACTTTATTGAGTCAGAGTGGTGGGCACTTAAAGAGATTTGGAACAAGAAATTACTTTACAAGGGATTTAAGATTGTTCCTTACTGCCCACGTTGTGGAACTCCACTTTCTTCACAGGAAGTTGCACAGGGATATAAGACTGTTAAATAGCGTTCAGCTGTAGTTCGTTTCAAATGTGCTGATGAAGATGCTTACATTCTTGCATGGACAACTACTCCTTGGACACTTCCATCGAACCTGGCACTTTGTGTAAACCCAGATGAGACTTACATCAAAGTAAAAGCTTGTGATGGATATACCTATTACATCGCGCAGGCTCTTGCAGATAAGGTTCTTGGCTCACTTGAAAGAGAAGAAGGAACTCCTGCATACGAAGTTCTTGAGACTTACAAGGGAACAGACCTTGAATATAAAGAGTATGAGCCACTTTATGAATGTGCAGGTGTTGCAGCAGCAAAGCAGCACAAGAAAGCACATTTCGTAGTTTGTGATTCATATGTAACCATGAGTGATGGTACCGGTATCGTTCATATTGCACCTGCATTTGGTGAGGATGATGCTCAGGTTGGACGTAAATATGACCTTCCTTTTGTTCAGTTTGTAAACAGCAAGGGTGAGATGAGTGAAGAAACTCCTTACGCTGGTAAGTTTGTTAAAGATGCTGACAAGGATGTATTGGTTGATCTTGATAAAGAGGGTAAGCTTTTTGATGCTCCTAAGTTTGAACATGAGTATCCACACTGCTGGAGATGCGACACCCCACTTCTTTACTATGCGCGTGAGTCTTGGTTCATCAAGATGACTGCAGTAAAGGATGATCTTATCCGAAATAACAACACTGTAAACTGGATTCCTGAGTCAATCGGTAAAGGTCGTTTTGGTGACTGGCTTGAGAATATCCAGGACTGGGGTATTTCTCGTAACCGTTACTGGGGAACCCCACTTAATATTTGGGAATGTGCAGACTGCGGAAAGCAGATTTGCGTAGGTTCAAGAAAAGAACTTGCTGACCTTTCTGGTAACCCAGAAAATGAAAAGGTTGAACTTCACAGACCATATATCGATGAGGTTGAAATTGCCTGCCCAGATTGTGGCAAGACCATGAAGAGAGTACCTGAGGTTATTGACTGCTGGTTTGATTCAGGAGCAATGCCTTTTGCACAGCATCATTATCCATTTGAAAACAAAGACCTCTTTGAGCAGCAGTTCCCTGCACAGTTCATCTCAGAGGCAGTAGATCAGACTCGTGGATGGTTCTATTCACTTATGGCTGAGTCGACACTTCTTTTCAACAAGAGCCCTTATGAAAATGTTATCGTTCTTGGACATGTTCAGGATGAAAAGGGTCAGAAGATGTCTAAGTCAAAGGGAAATGCTGTAGACCCATTTGATGCATTGGAGACTTTTGGTGCAGATGCTATTCGTTGGTATTTCTATATCAATTCTGCTCCTTGGATCCCTACCAAGTTTAATAAAGAGAATGTAAAAGAATACTCAAACCGTTTCATGGGAACTCTTTGGAACACTTATGCATTCTTTGTTCTTTATGCAAATATTGATAACTTCGATCCTACCAAGTATGAGCTCGATAAGAATTCACTTACTGTTATGGATAAGTGGCTTCTTTCAAGACTTAACTCTTGCGTTAAGGCTGTGGATGAGAACCTTGGTTCATACAAGATTCCTGAGGCAGCAAGAGCACTTGAATCATTTGTGGATGAGCTTTCAAACTGGTACGTTCGTCGTTCTCGTGAAAGATTCTGGGCTAAGGGAATGGAGCAGGATAAGATTACAGCTTACATGACCTTATATACTGCACTTGTTACTTTCTGCAAGGCAGCAGCTCCAATGATTCCTTTCATGACAGAAGATATTTATCAGAATCTTGTTGTTTCTGTTGATAAGAATGCTCCAGAGTCAATTCATCTTTGCGACTTCCCAGTTGTAGATGAGACTATGATTGATAGCACTCTTGAGGAGACAATGGATGAGCTTCTTAAGATTAAGGTATTTGGTAGTGCTTGTAGAAATGCAGCAAACATCAAGAATCGTCAGCCAATTGGCAAGATGTATGTTAAGGCAGAGAAGGTCCTTCCAGATGATTTCATTGCTGTAATTGAGGATGAGCTTAATGTTAAATCTGTTGAGTTTACAGATGACCTTTCAGAGTACACTTCATATACATTTAAGCCACAGCTTCGTACTGTTGGTCCTAAGTATGGTAAGTTCCTTGGTGGCATTCAGAAAGCTCTTGCTTCACTCGATGGAAATGCAGCATATGCAGACCTTAAGGCAAATGGTGCAATTAAGCTTCCAGAAGTTGATGCATCAATTGAGCTTGCAGAAGAGGATCTTCTTATTACTGTAACTCAGAAAGAGGGCTATGTGACTGACGGAGATAACTATGTATCTGTAGTTCTTGACACAAATCTTACTCCAGAACTTATCGAGGAGGGATTTGTACGTGAAATTATTAGTAAGATCCAGACCATGAGAAAAGAGGCTGGATTTGAAGTTATGGATCACATTGCAGTTTCTTACACTGGAGAAGCTGAGGTTGAGAATATCTTTGAGAAGTTTGGACAGGATATTGCAGGAGAGGTTCTTGCAGAATCTGTTGCTAAGACTGCTCCAGAGGGATTCACAAAAGAATGGAACATCAACGGCAAAAAGGTAAGCCTTGGTGTTAAGAAGCTTTAAGCTTCGTATAGGAAAAGGAAAAGAGGAGAAAAAGATGTCAAACCGTAAATTTGCAGTAGACAAAGAGGCTTTCAAAAAAGATGTAAAGTCTCATGTTCGACACATTTACAGAAAGAGCTTTGAGGAAGCTTCTGCACAGGAAGTTTACCAGGCTGTTTCACACGTAGTTAAAGATTCTATCATTGACAACTGGCTTGCAACTCAGAAGGCAATGGAAGATCAGGATCCAAAGATTATTTACTATATGTCAATGGAGTTCCTGATGGGACGTGCACTTGGAAACAACCTTCTTAATCTTTGTGGTTATCAGGAGGTAAAGGAGGCACTCGATGAGATGGGATTCGATATCGACTCTATCGAGGATGAGGAACCAGATCCAGCACTTGGTAATGGTGGTCTTGGCCGACTTGCAGCATGCTTTTTGGATTCACTTTCAACTTTAGGCTACTCAGCTTATGGTTGTGGTATCCGTTATCGTTACGGTATGTTCAAACAGAAGATTTCTGATGGTTTCCAGAAGGAAGTTCCAGATAACTGGCTTAAGAATGGATATCCATTTGAACTTCGCCGTCCAGAGTATACTTATGAAGTAAAATTTGGTGGTTATATTCGTTCAGAAGTTGCTGAAAATGGAAGAACTAAGTTCATCCAGGAGAATTACAATTCAGTTCTTGCTGTACCATATGATATGCCAATCCTTGGCTATGATAACAATGTAGTAAACACTCTTATGATTTGGGATGCTGAGCCAAAGACTGGTTTTGAGCTTGATTCATTTGACAAGGGTGATTACCGCAAAGCAGTAGAGGATGAGAACCTTGCAAGAAACCTTGTTGAAGTACTTTATCCAAACGACAACCACATTTCAGGTAAGGAACTTCGTCTTAAGCAGCAGTACTTCTTTGTATCAGCTTCACTTCAGAGAGCTTTAGATCGTTTCAAGAAGCATCACAACAATATTGCTGATCTTCCAAAGAAGGTTACTTTCCAGATGAATGATACTCATCCTACCTTAGCAGTAGCTGAGCTTATGAGACTTCTTCTTGATGAAGAAGGTCTTGAGTGGGATCAGGCATGGGATATCGTAACTCATACTGTTGCATATACTAATCATACAATTATGGCTGAAGCACTTGAGAAGTGGCCTATCGAGATTTTCTCTAGACTTCTTCCACGTGTATATCAGATTGTTGAAGAGATTAACCGTCGTTTTGTTCTTCAGATTCAGGCTAAGTTCCCTGGTGATCAGAACAAGGTTAACTCAATGGCTATCGTTTATGACGGACAGGTTAAGATGGCAAACCTTGCAATCGTAGCTGGTTATTCTGTAAACGGTGTTGCCCAGCTTCATACTGAAATTCTTAAGAATAAGGTACTTGCAGACTTCTATCAGATGTATCCTGAGAAGTTCAATAACAAGACCAACGGTATTACCCAGAGACGTTTCCTTCTTCACGGAAATCAGCTCCTTGCTAACTACATTACCGAGAAGATTGGAGATGAGTGGATTACCGACCTTAGCTCTCTTAAGAAACTTGAGACCTACGCTGATGATAAGAAAGTTCAGCAGGAAATCATGCACATCAAATATCAGAACAAGCTTCGTCTTGCTAAGTACATCAAGGAGCACAACGGTGTAGATGTTGATCCTAGATCAATCTTTGATGTTCAGGTAAAGAGACTTCATGAGTATAAGCGTCAGCTTCTTAACATTCTTCATGTAATGTATCTTTACAATATGATTAAGGAGCATCCAGAGATGGAATTCTATCCAAGAACATTCATCTTCGGTGCAAAGGCTGCTGCAGGTTATGCAACCGCAAAGGCAACCATCAAACTTATCAATAACGTTGCTCAGGTTATTAACAACGACCAGACAATAGAAAATAAAATCAAGGTTGTATTTATCGAGGATTACCGTGTTTCTATCGCAGAGTGGATTTTTGCTGCAGCTGATGTATCAGAGCAGATTTCTACCGCATCAAAAGAGGCATCTGGTACTGGTAACATGAAGTTTATGCTTAACGGTGCAGTTACCCTTGGAACTATGGACGGTGCTAACGTTGAAATCGTAGAAGAAGTTGGACAGGAGAACGCATTCATCTTCGGTATGAGTTCAGACGAGGTTATCGCTCACGAGCAGAACCGCGATTACAATCCAATGGAAATCTTCAACAACGATCAGGATATCCGTAAAGTGCTCATGCAGCTCATTAACGGTTTCTACAGCCCAGAAGATCCAGAACTCTTCAGAAACCTTTACAACAGCTTGCTTAATACTGAAAGCAGCCAGTTTGCAGATACATACTTCGTTCTTAAGGACTTCCGCTCATATGCAGATGCTCAGGCTAAGGTAGCAGAGGCTTATGCAGATGAAGCAGGTTGGGCTAAGAAGTCAATTCTTAACACCGCTCGTTCAGGTAAGTTCTCTTCAGACAGAACTATCCAGGAGTACGTTGATGACATCTGGAAGCTCGACAAAATCACTGTTGAGGTCGAAGACTAATTTTACTTTACGCTTTTAAAACATAATACACAACGCTGACTACACACGTCAGCTAATGTGTATTATGTTTTAATCGCTTATGCTGTGATTAATATGCACCCGTTGTGATTTATGTCTCGACGGGTGTTTTTTCAAAAGAGCAATAAATATAATGGAGAATTAACAAATGGCATTTACCCACCTTCATGTACATACAGAGTATTCTCTTCTGGATGGATCTAACAAGATAAAGGATTATGTTTCCAAGGTTAAAGAGCTTGGTATGAATGCTGCAGCCATTACAGACCATGGTGTTATGTATGGATGTATTGATTTTTATAATGAGTGTCTTGAACAGGGGATAAAGCCTATTCTTGGATGTGAGGTATATGTTTCTCCGGAGAGCCGATTCGATAGAGAGGCAGGACATGGTGAGGATAGATATTATCATTTGATCTTGCTTTGCGAAAATGAGGTTGGCTTTCATAATCTTATTAAGATTGTTTCGATTGGATTTACGGAAGGGTATTATTATAAACCGAGAGTTGATAGAGAAACTTTAGAAAAATATAAAGAAGGTTTAATTTGTTGTTCTGCTTGCCTCGCAGGGGAAGTTCAAAAACTTTTGACACGCGGATTTTATGAGGAAGCAAAGAAAGCAGCGCTTTGGCATCGCGATATATTTGGCGAAAATAATTATTTCCTTGAACTCCAGGATCATGGATATGAGGAACAAAAGGGAGTAAATGCACAGCTTGTCAGATTGTCAAAAGAGACTGGCATACCTTTGGTTGCGACAAATGATGTTCATTATACAAATGCTGAGGATGCAGATGCTCATGATCTTCTTCTTTGTATTCAGACGGGAAAGACCGTTAATGATGTAGACCGCATGAGATATGAGGGCGGTCAGTTTTATGTGAAGAGTGAGCAGGAAATGAGAGAGCTTTTCCCATATGCGGAAGAGGCGATTGACAATACTCAGAAGATTGCGGACAGATGTAATATTGAGATTAAGTTTAATGAATATAAACTTCCACATTTTGATGTGCCGGAAGGTTATGACTCGTTTACCTATCTAAAGGAGCTCTGCGAGAAGGGACTTAAGGAGAGATTTGCCCGATATTATGAAAACGGCAATGAAACCTATCATAATTTTACTTTTGCACAGCTTGAAGAAAAATTAAATTACGAATTAAATGTTATACAGACTATGGGATTCGTTGATTATTTCCTTATAGTTTGGGACTTTATAAAATATGCAAGAGACAACGGTATAGCTGTTGGACCGGGGCGTGGTTCTGCGGCAGGTAGTATTGTTTCTTATACTATAGGCATAACTGATATCGATCCGATTAAGTACGAACTGATTTTTGAGAGATTTCTTAATCCTGGTCGTGTAACAATGCCTGATATAGATATTGATTTCTGCGTGGATCGCCGTGGAGAAGTTATTGATTATGTAAAAAGGAAATATGGTAATGATAACGTTACCCAGATTATTACTTTTGGCAGACTACTTGCAAAGGGTGTTGTAAGAGATGTGGCAAGAGTACTTGATATGCCATATTCTGTAGGAGATATGATAGCGAAAAAGGTTCCTAATGAGGCAAAGAATCTTACAGAGGCTATGAATCTTAATCCAGAGCTTAAGGCGATGTACACAAGTGATCCTCAGATAAAACATCTTCTTGATATGGCGCTTAAGCTTGAAGGATTATCCAGAAACAGTGGCGTTCATGCTGCGGGTGTCGTTATTGCACCGAAGCCTGTTTACGAGTTTGTTCCAGTCTCAAGGGGAACTGAAGACAATATAACTACTCAGTATACAAAGGATACAGTCGAGCATCTTGGACTTCTTAAGATGGATTTTTTGGGACTTAGAAACCTTACCATTATTCAGGATGCAATAAATGCTATTGAGGAAAACCATAATGTGAAGATTGATTTCCATACGATGGAATTTGATGATAAAAAGGTGTTTGATCTTATTTCGAGTGGACATACAGAGGGTATATTCCAGCTTGAAAGTAAGGGTATGAAATCCTTCATGAAGGATCTTAAGCCTCAGAGTATAGAAGAGGTTATAGCTGGTATTTCTCTTTATCGTCCAGGCCCTATGGATTTCATTCCGGCCTATATTAAAGGAAAACAAAATCGTGATTTAATAACCTACGATTGCCCGCAGCTTAAACCTATCCTTGAAAATACCTATGGATGTATTGTTTATCAGGAACAGGTTATGCAGATAGTTCGTGATCTTGCAGGCTTTGATCTTCCAAGATCTGATGAGGTTCGCCGTTATATGTCCAAGAAAAAGATGGACAAGATGGAGCATGAAAGACAGAACTTTGTCTATGGAAGCAAGGAAGATGGCATTCCTGGATGCATTAATAATGGCATAGATGAAAGTGTGGCTCAGAAGATATATGATGAGCTTATCGAATTTAGTAAATATGCATTTAATAAATCGCATGCAGCGGCTTATGCAGAGGTTGCATATCAGACGGCTTGGCTTAAAACCTATTATCCTGTTGAGTATATGGCTTCGCTTATGACAAGGGCTATTGGGGCTACAGATGATCTTCGAGGATACATAGTTCATGCAAAATCTTTGGGAATAGATATTCTCCCTCCGAGTATAAACGAATCAATAGGAGGCTTTTCTGCTTCTGGAAAGAATATACGTTTTGGATTAAGTGCAATAAAAAATGTAGGATCAAACTGTGTTGTCGCGCTTATTGAAGAACGTGAGAAGAATGGGCCATTTAGGAACCTGGATGATTTCATCAGGAGGATGGATTCTGGTAGCATTAACAAGCGTGCTGTTGAGAACTTTATTAAGGCAGGTGTTTTTGATGGACTTGGCGACAACAGGCAGCAAATGATGATGGTGTTTGAGCCACTTATGGACTCTATATCAAAGAGTAAGAAGAGTGTGATAGCAGGTCAGGTTAGCCTTTTTGATTTGGTTGACGAGGAAGCTAAAGCTGATTTTGAGATTACAATGCCAGACACTCCTGAATATGATAAGGAAATTTTACTTGGTTTTGAAAAGGATGTTTTGGGAATATACCTTAGTGGTCATCCGCTTGAGGAGTACACTGAGCTGATGGAAAAACATGTAACGGCAACTTCTTCAGACTTCATGTTGCCAGAACAAAGTGAGGATGCAGAAGAGGGTGAAGTTTTGGAAGTGGCTCTTCCTGATGGAAAAGAAGTTGTTGTTGGCGGCTTGCTCGCATCTGTTACCACAAAGTACACGAAAAAAGGTGACCCTATGGCTATTGCAGAGCTTGAGGATATGTACGGTACAATAGAAATCACTATTTTTCCTAGACCTTTTGAGAAAAATAGGGAATACTTGGAGAAGGATTCGAAGGTCTTTGTATCCGGTCGAGTTCAGACGGAAGAAAATAAGAATGGCAAGCTTTTAGCAGACCGAATCGTTCCTTTTGATGGAAATCTTACCAGTCTTCAGGTTAGAAATTCTAATTGGGGTGCATCAAAAGTAAAAGAACCAACAAAAGAACTGTGGCTTCGTTTTGCTAATATGGATGAATACAAGGAAAAGTATCCTGAGGTTGAGAAGATTTTAAAACATATGCCTGGAAACAATCCGGTTTTTGTCTATATTCTTGATACAAAACAAAGAAAACAGCTTGACAGAAGATTGTCTGTTTCACTTTCACAAGAAGATTTGACCGCCCTGCGAAATATGTTAGGTGAAAACAACGTGGGAATAAGGTAGGACTGTGCCCAAATGCACCTGTTGGCCTACGAAAAACGTTGAAAAAAACGTTAATCAGTATTAAAATATATCAGATATATTTTTGTAGAGAAGAATTAGGGATTCTAGGAGGAAAATAAAATGGCAAAGGAAGTTAAGACTATAGGTGTTTTAACTAGTGGTGGAGATGCTCCAGGCATGAACGCTGCTATTCGTGCAGTTGTCAGAAAGGGTATCGCAAATGGTAAGAAGATGATGGGTATCCATCGTGGATATGCTGGTCTTCTTAACGAGGAAATTGATGAGCTTACATCACGCAGTGTAGCGGATATTATTGGCAAGGGTGGTACATTCCTTCAGACAGCTAGATGTCTCGAGTTCACCACTCCAGAAGGACAGCAGAAGGGTGCTGAAATTTGTAGAAAGCATGGTATCGATGGAATTATCGTAATCGGTGGAGATGGATCGTTCAAGGGTGCACAGAAGCTTGCAGCTCTTGGAATTAATACAATTGGTGTTCCTGGAACTATCGACCTTGATATTGCTTGTACTGAGTACACCATCGGATTTGATACAGCTGTTAATACAGCGATGGAAGCAATTGATAAGGTTCGTGATACTTCTACTTCACATGAGCGTTGCTCAATTGTTGAGGTTATGGGTCGTGGTGCAGGACATATTGCACTTTGGTGTGGTATTGCAAATGGTGCAGAGGATATTCTTCTTCCAGAGTCTTATGGCTATGACGAGCAGCAGCTTGTAAATAGTATTATTGAAAATAGAAAACGTGGTAAGACACATCACATTATTATTAATGCTGAGGGTGTTGGACATTCAACATCTATGGCAAAGAGAATTGAAGCAGCTACAGGTATTGAGACTCGTGCTACTATTCTTGGTCACATGCAGCGTGGTGGTAGCCCAACCTGTATGGATCGTGTATATGCTTCAACTATGGGTGCTATGGCAACTGATCTTCTCTGCCAGGGCAAGAGTAACAGAGTTGTTGCTTATCAGCATGGTGCGTTCTGTGATTTCGATATCGATGAGGCACTTGCAATGAGCAAGGGCATCGATCCATATCAGTTGGAGATTTCAAAGATTCTCTAGTTTTATGATAACTGCGCAGGATAATTCGCAAGTTAAGTACATATCTAAGTTATTAAAATCGTCAAAGTTCCGCCGGGAGGAGGGGGTCTTTATCGTAGAGGGCCCTCGAATGGTTTCAGAAACCCCGACGGAATTTTTGCATACTATCTACTTATCAGAGACGGGTGCAAAAAACTTTGATTACCCTGGCGCTGAGATAATTAGTGACAAGATATATAAGAATCTCAGTGATACAGTGAATCCGCAAGGCGTGTTGGCCATAGTAAAGATGCCAAAGTACAACTATGAAGAAGTTGTTGGTAAATCAAATGCACTTTTAATTTTCTTAGAAAACCTTCAGGATCCTGGAAATCTGGGCACTATAATGCGTACTGCAGAGGCTGCGGGGTGTGCGGGTATAATAGCAGATAAAAATACTGTTGATTTATTTAATCCTAAAGTTGTTCGTTCAACTATGGGGGCAATATACAGAATGCCTTTCGTTTCAGTAGAATCCCTTGATGATGCAGTCAAAAAAGCAAAAGACAAAGGCGTAAAATTTTATGCAGCTCATTTGAAAGGAAAAAAGACCTGTTATGAGTGCGATTATAAAACGTCAACGGCGTTTCTGATTGGAAATGAAGGAAATGGCTTAACCGATGCAGCAGCAGATTTGGCAGACGAAAAAATACTGATTCCTATGGACGGAAAGGCGGAGTCTCTTAATGCTGCAATGGCTACAGGAATACTGGTATATGAAGCAAAAAGACAGCGAATGATTATATAGCATGGTTATTTGGTTTAAGACAGTAAATAATAGTAAGATAATAGCAAGTAGTACCTGGGAAGACTTGTCCGATGACACTAGAACTCATAAGGTTTTTAGCGCGCTTGAAGATACATGTAATAGTTGGGATTTAGCTGTCCCGGTCTGGCTTGATATAAATATAGAAGAATTTAAAAGCAGATCAAAAACCCGTTTTACAAAGGATTCTTTTGTGGAAGAAGTTCCTTTTGACTACCTGGAAATGCAGGTGCTGGAGGAAGATATAGATGCTGGTTAATAGATATGTGATGAAAGGAAATCCTGTTAAGAGAGCTATCTTGAAGGTTGTTCCTAAATCAATAAAAGAAAAAAGAAGCATCAAAAAGTATACTGATGCATTTAATAAAGATCATAGTGTTGATTTGCAGGATGTTCAGATTGAGACATTTAACAGATGTAATGGAGAGTGTTCTTTTTGCCCTGTAAATAAGCATGTTGATCCAAGAAAGCCTGTCATGATGGAGGAAACTTTATTTGATAAGATTCTTTCAGACTTAAAGGCTATGAACTACACTGGAAAAGTTGCTCTTGAATCTAATAATGAGCCACTTTTGGATCAGAGAATATATGATTTTGCAAGAAGATTAAGAGAAGCGTTGCCTAATGCCTATCTTTATATCTACACAAATGGCACGCTAATTGATGTTGAGAAGACAGTAGAACTTGCAAAATATCTGGATGAAATCGTTATTGATAACTATAACGATGACTTGGTTTTGAATGAGAATATTAAGCCTATTCAGGAACTTTGCGAAAAAGATGAAAGACTAAATAAAATAGTTCAGATACACCTTCGCAAACAGCATGAGGTTTTATATACGCGTGGTGGGCAGGCTCCAAATAATGAAAAGCAGAAGGAAAGAAACTATCCATGCTTTTTGCCATATAGAGAGCTTGTTATAAGACCTACCGGGCAGATTTCTCTATGCTGTTCAGATGCTCTTGGTCTTATGACTCTTGGTGACGTAAATATCGAGTCGATTGAGCAAATTTGGAATTCTGATTTGTATAAAGAAATCCGTAGAAAATTAAAAGAGGAACCAAACGCTTTGAATCTTTGCAAATATTGCGATTCAAAACATTTTTCTTAAAAAGGACTTTAAGATAAGTGAAATAAAATGGCTAAGATTGAAAAAAGATATGACATTGTAATAGTGGGTACAGGCTGCGCGGGGCTTTTTTGTGCTTTGAGCCTTCCAAGGAATAAAAAAATTCTCTGCATCTCAAAAGATGCTCTGGATGGAAGTGATTCGTTCCTTGCTCAGGGCGGTATCTGTATGCTTAGAGACGAAGAAGACTATGAACCATTCTTCGAAGATACAATGCGCGCCGGTCATTATGAGAACCGAAAAGAATCTGTTGATATCATGATTCGTTCTTCTCAGGAAATCATTAAAGATCTGATAGGATACGGCGTTGATTTTGACATGGAAAATGGAGAGCTTGCATTTACAAGAGAGGGCGCTCATTCTAAAAGCAGAATATTATTCCATGCTGATGTCACAGGTCGTGAAATTACAGGTACACTCCTTGAGAGAGTTCAGGAGTTAAAAAATGTTACACTTCTGGAGCACACCACCATGGTTGACTGGGTTTGTCAGGAAAATGTGTGCTACGGAATAGTTGCAGCTGACATAGATGGTAAGAAGTTTACTATTGAGGCTGATGTTACAGTTCTTGCGTGTGGTGGACTTGGCGGAGTTTATGAGCACTCAACCAATTTCAGACACATTCGTGGTGATGCATTAGCTTTAGCGCTTTATCATAATGTTGAACTTGAAAACGTAGATTATGTTCAGATTCATCCTACTACCTTATATTCGGAAATGTCTGGAAGAAGTTTCCTTATTTCTGAATCAGTAAGAGGAGAGGGAGCAATACTTCTGGATAAAAACGGAAACAGATTTACTGATGAGCTTCAGCCACGAGATGTTGTTTCTCAGGCAATATGGGATCAGATGGAAAAGGATGGCACTAAATATGTTTGGCTTTCGCTGGCACCTATTCCGCAAGAGGAGATATTAAATCATTTCCCAAATATTTATCAGCATTGTTTAGAGGCTGGCTTTGATATCTTAAAAGAGCCAATACCTGTAGTTCCAGCGCAGCATTACTTTATGGGTGGAATCCATGTTGACTCTATGAGCAGAACCACCATGGAACAGCTTTATGCAGTAGGCGAAACTTCATGTAACGGCGTTCATGGCAGAAATAGACTTGCTTCAAATTCGCTTTTGGAGAGCCTGGTATTTGCAAAGAGAGCAGCAAAGGACATAGCATCAAAGTCTGATTACAAAAAAGCAGAGAATTTTGACAGCCTTGTAGATTTGGAAAATTACGAGGATTTGGATACAATAAAACATCAGTACAAAGCAATGGTTTTGGCTGAAATCGAAAGAGAGCGCAAATTGCGCGAGGAAGGAAAATAATGGATTTAATTACCCTTAAAATGAATGCAGACCCACTGATTTTATCAGCGCTTCGTGAAGATATCACAAGCGAGGATGTTTCTACAAATGCAGTTATGCGTGGACCTCAGCTTGGTGAAGTGCAGCTTATCTGCAAGCAGGACGGTGTTCTTTGCGGAATGGAAATTTTTGAGAGGACTTTTATTCTCCTTGATGAAACTACCAAAGTAGAAATGTATGCAAAAGATGGAGACGAAGTAAAGAACGGTCAGCTTATTGCAACGGTTACTGGAGATATAAGAGTTCTTCTTTCTGGTGAAAGAACAGCCCTTAATTATCTTCAGAGAATGAGTGGTATCGCAACTTATACCCGTGAAACAGCAAAGCTTCTTGAGGGTACAAAAACTACTCTTCTTGATACAAGAAAAACTACTCCTAACATGCGTATTTTTGAAAAATATGCAGTAAGAGTTGGTGGTGGTTGCAACCACAGATACAACCTTTCTGATGGTATTTTATTAAAAGATAATCATATTGGCGCTGCTGGTTCTATAACAAAAGCAATAGAAATGGCAAAGGAATATGCGCCGTTTGTCAGAAAAATTGAGATTGAAACCGAAACCTTAGAGCAGGTTAAAGAAGCTGCTGATGCAGGTGCAGACATTATTATGCTTGATAACATGGATGCCCAGACTATGAAGAAGGCAGTAGAAATTATTGCTGGACGTGCTCAGACTGAATGCTCTGGAAATGTGACAAAAGAAAATATAAAGAACATAACAGATGCAGGAGTTGATTTTGTATCAAGTGGTGCACTTACACATTCAGCACCGATTATGGACCTTTCTCTTAAAAATCTTCATGCTATTTAATTTAGTCACAGAATAGACACGATTAATAGGTATTATTCACAGCGTATACTGTGGAGGAAAACAATTTGAATAATAATAACAATAACAAAGATCCTAAAAAGAAGAAAAATCCATCCGGAATAATCACTATGATTATTCTGGCGATGGTTGCCTGCTATATCGTAGGCTTTTTCTATACAAAAAAGACTTCGTTTACTACTGAAGAATTGACTTATTATCAGTTCCTTGAGCTTGTAAAAGATCGTGAAGTAAAAGAAGCTAAAATCGACAGCACAAAGATCACTTTCAAATTAAAAGAAGATGCAAAATTTGAAGGTGAAGTTGCAAAACAGTACAAAGAAGCGTTCAAAGAGGTAAAGAATAACCCATTTATGACCCTTTTGGGCGCAAATGACAACGTTGTCGATGAAGTAATTGATAATATTGAATATTATGTTGTTCGTGTAAATGATGAGGACCTTAATGAATATCTGTATCAGTACGGGGTTGACTTTAAGGGTGTTACTCAGTCGACAACAGTAGTTATTCTTTATAACATTTTAAGCTTTGTTCTTCCAGTTCTTCTTATCTGGGGTATTTTGGGCCTTGTGATGAGAAAAATGGGCGGCGGAATGGGCGGCCTTGGCGTTGGAAAGAGCAATGCAAAAATATATGTAGAAAAAGAGACTGGTGTTACATTTGCAGATGTAGCTGGCCAGGATGAGGCTAAAGAGTCTCTTGTTGAGGTTGTAGACTTCCTTAACAATCCTAAGAAATATACAAAGATAGGTGCAAAACTTCCTAAGGGAGCACTTTTAGTAGGGCCTCCAGGAACTGGTAAAACTCTTCTTGCCAAGGCGGTTGCAGGAGAAGCTGGTGTTCCATTCTTCTCACTTGCTGGTTCTGACTTTGTTGAAATGTTTGTCGGAGTTGGTGCATCGCGTGTACGTGACTTGTTTAAAGAAGCAAATAAACATGCCCCTTGTATCATTTTCATTGACGAGATTGATGCGGTTGGAAAGAGCCGTGATTCAAGATATGGTGGTGGAAATGATGAAAGAGAACAGACTCTTAATGCGCTTCTTGCTGAAATGGATGGTTTTGATACATCAAAGGGTCTTCTGCTTTTAGCAGCAACTAACCGTCCTGAGGTTTTGGATAAAGCTCTTCTTCGTCCAGGCCGATTTGACAGACGTATTATAGTTGACAGACCTGATATGCAAGGCCGTCTTGATACGCTTAAAGTTCATGCAAAGGATGTTAAACTTGATGAGACTGTAGATCTTGATGCTATTGCACTTGCTACAGCTGGTCTTGTGGGTTCTGACCTTGCAAATATCATTAATGAAGCAGCTATTATCGCTGTAAAAAATGGCAGAGAGCTTGTATGCCAGGCAGACTTGTTTGAGGCATTTGAGCTTGTAGCTGTTGGCGGTAAAGAAAAGAAAAATAAGGCAATGTCTGATAAGGAAAGAAAGATTGTTGCTTATCATGAGGTTGGTCATGCTCTTGCTTCTGCTCTTCAGAAAAATGCAGAGCCTGTTCAAAAAATTACCATTGTGCCTAGAACCATGGGTGCATTAGGTTATACTCTTCAGACTCCAGAAGAAGAAAAATTCCTTGAGACAAAGGATGAACTCTTATCTAAGATTGTCACATATATGGCAGGACGTGCTGCAGAGGAACTTGTATTTGAGTCGCCTACTTCGGGTGCAGCAAATGATATTGAGATGGCAACCAAGATTGCTAAATCAATGGTTACCAGATTTGGTATGTCAGAGAAGTTTGGTATGATGGGCCTTGCAACTGTAGAGCATCAGTATCTTGAAGGATATTCATCTATGGATTGTGGAGATGAGACTTCAGCAGAAGTTGATAAGGAAGTTCTTTCTATCATCAATAGCTGCTACGATAAGGCAATGAATTACCTTGTTGAGTATAGAGAGGCTCTTGATAAGATTTCTGATTTCCTTTATGAAAGAGAAACTATTACTGGTAAAGAATTTATGGAGCAGTTCCGTGAAATTACCGGTATAGAGGCTGATCCTGAAGAGGAAAAGAAGGACGAAGATTCATCAGAAACAGGTGCAGTAATTGATGTTACCATTGATGATGCTACTGAATCTTTTAACGAAACTGAGTCTACTGGAGAAGTGACTGAGGCTAACGATTTTAGAGAAGTATAATGGCTTTTGACTTTGAGGCGGAGGTAGCAAAACTCCCTGATAAACCAGGAGTATATCTTATGCATAATGCCCAGGATGAAATCATCTACGTGGGCAAAGCATTAAGCCTTAAAAAAAGGGTTCGTCAATACTTTAACGGCAGATATAATGAGGGCATTCGCAAAATGCAAATGATTCCTCTCATTGCATGGTTTGAATATATCGTTACAGACTCGGAGCTTGAGGCTTTAGTTTTAGAGTGTAATTTAATAAAAGAACATCGTCCAAAGTATAATGTTTTGCTTAGGGATGATAAGACTTATCCTTACATAAAAGTAACCCTGGGGGAAGATTTCCCCAGGGTTTTTCTGTCTAGAAAAGCAGCTAAAGATAATGCTAAATATTATGGTCCTTTTACCAGCAACACCGGAGTAAAAGACACTATAGATGTTTTGCAAAAGCTTTATCATATTCGAAACTGTAATCGAAAATTACCTGAAAGAATAGGCGAGGAAAGAGCTTGCCTTAATTACCATATGCATCAGTGTGATGCACCTTGCCAGGGATTTATTTCAAAAGAAGAATATGCCAAAAATGTGGAGAAAGCTGTTTATTTTTTAAATGGTCATTATGAGGATGTTCTTGATGAATTAGAAAGTAAAATGTATGAGGCCTCAAATGCGATGGAGTTTGAGAAAGCTGCTGAAATCAGAGATTTACTTTCAAATGTAAAAGAGGTTACTCAAAAGCAGAAAATAACTACGGATTTGGCAGACCAAAGGGATGTAATTGGTCTTGCGTGCAGTGAATTTGATGCGGTTGTACAGCTTTTCTTTGTACGAGATGGAAAACTCATGGGGCGTGATAACTTCTTTATGCGAATAGATAAAGAAGATACGCCTGAGGTAATCTTGTCAAACTTTTTAAAACAGTTCTATGGTGGTACTCCTTTTGTGCCTAAGGAGATTCTTCTTCCTTTTGAACCAGAGGATATTGAAATATTAGCACAGTATCTTGAACAGAAAAAAGGGCGAAAGGTGCATCTGATTACACCGCAAAGGGGACAGAAAGAAAAACTTTTAGAACTTGCAGGCAAAAATGCTCAGATAATTCTCGATAAGGATAAAGAAAAAGAAAAGAGAGAAGAGGGGCGTACCATTGGCGCAGCAAGAGAACTGGCTGAGCTTATTGGCATTCCGCAGCTTCAGAGAATGGAAGCTTTTGATATTTCAAATACAAGTGGTGTGCTATCGGTGGGTTCTATGGTTGTTTTTGAAAATGGAAAACCAAAAAGAACGGATTATAGGAAATTTAGAATAAAATCTGTTGAAGGCCCAAATGACTATGCTTCTATGGAAGAAGTTTTGACAAGGCGATTCAGACATGGCCTGAAAGAACAGGAGGATATGTCTCAGTCAAGCTTTACGAGATTTCCTGACTGTATTTTTATGGATGGTGGTTTAGGGCAGATTCACATTGCGGAAGAGGTTTTAAATAATCTTGGCATTGATATACCTGTCTGTGGAATGGTGAAGGATGACCATCATAATACGAGAGGTCTTCTATACAAAGAACGGGAAATACCACTTGATACTGCAGGACCGGCATTTCATCTTATAACAAGGCTTCAGGATGAAGCTCATCGTTTTGCTATAACGTATCATCAGTCGCTTCGCAATGCGAATATGACAAAATCTGTTCTTGATGATATTGAAGGTATTGGTCCTAAACGAAGAAGAGCTTTAATGGAAGCTTTTGAAACTATTGACAACATAAAAACTGCGTCGCTTCAGGCTCTTGCTGAAGCTCCGGGGATGACGCTCCCAGCGGCTGAAGCTGTTTATAGCTTTTTTCACAAAGAAGCTTAAGGAGGAATTGACATGTACGTAGCATCAGAAGAAAGATACGAAAAAATGGAATACAATAGATGCGGGTTTAGTGGACTAAAACTTCCTAAAGTATCTTTGGGATTTTGGCACAACTTTGGCACAAATGCAGATATGGGCAATATGAAGGATATGTGCCGTACTGCTTTTGATAATGGAATAACTCATTTTGACTTGGCAAATAATTATGGACCACAGCCTGGAAGCGCCGAAAGAAATCTTGGCAAAATCATAGAGTCGGATTTTTGGCCTTATAGGGATGAACTGATTATTTCTACAAAGGCTGGATATGATATGTGGGCTGGCCCTTATGGAGATTGGGGTAGCAAAAAATACCTTATCGCAAGCTTGGATCAAAGCTTAAAGAGATTAGGCCTTGACTATGTAGATATTTTTTATCATCACAGAATGGATCCAAACACTCCTCTAGAGGAGACGATGGGGGCTTTGGCACAGATTGTTCATAGTGGAAAAGCACTCTATGCCGGTATATCAAACTATGATGGGCCGACAATGGAAAAGGCTGCGAAAATCCTTGAGGATTTAAATTGTCCATTTGTAATTAATCAAAATAAGTATTCTATATTTGATAGAACCATCGAAAAGAATGGACTTAAACAGAAGGCAAAAGAGCTTAAGAAAGGTGTTATATGTTTCTCGCCTCTTGCACAGGGTCTTTTGACCGACAGATATATAAACGGGATTCCAGACGATAGCCGAATTAAAACTGATGGAAGATTCTTAAATGAAGATGCATTAGATGTATCAACCCTTTCGAAAATTAACGCGTTAAATGAGATGGCGCAAAACAGAGGTCAGTCTTTAGCCCAAATGGCTCTTGCATGGGTTCTTAAAGATGACGCCATCACCAGCGTCCTCATCGGCGCCTCAAAACCGTCACAGATTCTCGACAACATAAAAGCCATAGAAAATACTACGTTTACTAAAGAGGAACTAGACTTTATAGATAAAACCACATTTATGTAGGGCGAAGTCAAAAATATATTCATTAGCTGACCTTAAGAAAACGCCTGCACTTAACGAGGCAAAGCCGAGTTTAGTACAGCTGCGTTTTCGCAAGAGCGAGAGCGAGTCAGCGTTGAATATATTTTGACTAGCCCACCAGATAAAATGTGACTTTTATCCTTGTTTACAAAAGGTTAAAAGTATGTTAAATTTTTAGTGTATATGGTGTGTTTATATTAGGAGGGGTTATGAGAATTTCACCAGTTGGAAGTGATTTCGAGTCAGTATCAAGAAATTACTCACTTTCTAATAAATCTCAGGTTTCTTCTGTTTATCAGAAGGAGAAAGTTCAGAGTGCAGGCTCTGCAGGAAAAGTTGATGCGGTTAGCCCAGTTGTTTACCCTAATGCAGATGTAAAGGCTGTTTCTCAGGTAGATAAGGCACAGGAAGCTGTTGAAGCAGAGAATTCATTTAACGCAGTTGCATCTAAGTTTCAGGGTGCAATGACAGCATACAATATGGATGCAGTAGCATCTTCTTATGGAATGAGTGGTTCAACTATTAATTTATTAGCTTAGTGAAAAGTTTAGCGGCCGAATCGACAGGCGAAATTGTCGAGAAAAAATCAAGATTTATTGCAACTATGATCCCGGTAACTTCCGAAGAGGAAGCCCGGGATTTTATTGCTGCGATGAAAAAGAAGTATTACGATGCAAGGCATAACTGCTCGGCATACACGATTGGCGAAAACTACGAAATAACGAAGTCGTCCGATGACGGTGAGCCATCAGGTACAGCAGGACGTCCAATGCTTGACGTACTAATCCATTCAGATATACATAACCTTTGCGTTGTTGTCACTAGATATTTCGGTGGAGTATTGCTTGGCACAGGTGGTTTGGTTCGAGCCTATACTGATGCCACTAAAGCAGCTCTTGAAAATGCCCAGGTAAAAGAAGAGTTAACTGGAATAACACTTCTCATATCAACAGATTATAATGGATATGGAAAGATTAACTATTATCTCGAATCAGAAAAGATTCCAGTCATTTCATCAGATGTTACAGACAAAGTTACACTTACGATTTTTGTCAAAGAGGAAGATGCAGATAATGTCATAAAAAAAATCACTGAACTTACTAACGCTTCTGCTATTATAGACAAAGGCGATGCGATGGTGCTTGAATTATGAGTTTGAATCAGAAATGTTGTAAGTATATGTTAAGACTTTAAGCGAGGTTTCGTTACGAGGAGCTCACTAGCAGCGAATGCGGGCACATGTTTGAGCGAAGCGAGTTTGTGCAGGAGCATGAGCGAATAGGCGTGTGCGACGAGTAGAAACTGAGACGGTCTTAACATATGCTTACAAATATTTCTGAAAAAGACAAAAAATTAAAAATAATGCTTGCATTTAGTGCGCGACTTGTATATAATACATAAACGTTGATGCCCCATCGCCAAGCGGTAAGGCAACGGACTCTGACTCCGTCATTACCTAGGTTCGAATCCTAGTGGGGCAGCTAAAGGCGCTAGTGATAGCGCCTTTTTTATTTTTAGTTTACCAAAAAGGACGGATACACATGAAACTTGGAGAAATTCAGAAATTAAAGATTGTTAAAACAGTGGACTTTGGAGTCTATCTTTCTGATGTGGAGGATGGCGACAGAGTCCTTTTGCCTTTTAAGCAGGTTCCAGAAGGAGTAAAAAAGGGTGATGAACTTGATGTGTTCCTTTATAGAGACTCGAAGGACAGACTTATAGCTACTACAAATATGCCGGCTCTTGTGATGGGAGAATTTGGTGTTTTGAAGGTTCTGTCGGTTACTAAGATAGGGGCTTTTTTGGACTGGGGTCTTGAAAAGGATTTATTTATGCCGTTTAAAGAGATGACGGCAAAGGTTTTTCCTGGAGATGAGGTTTTGGTAAGACTCTATATTGATAAGTCGGATAGACTTTGTGGCTCAATGAAAGGGCTTTATCATGTGCTTTCATCTAATTCGCCTTATGAAAAGGATGAGGAAGTAACAGGACGTGTTTATGAGTTTTCTGACAACTTTGGAACATTTGTTGCAGTAGATGATAAGTTTCAGGGTATGCTTCCAAAACATGAGGGCAGAGAAGGGCTTAAAATAGGTCAGGTGATTACAGCAAAGGTTACCAATGTTAAGGAAGATGGAAAACTTGACATTACTATGAGAAAAGCGGCTTATGAGCAGATGGACGAAGACGCTGAAAAGGTGTACTCTATTATAGAAGAGTTTGGAGGAGTTTTACCTTTTACGGATAAAGCAAATCCAGAAGTTATTATGAGAGAGACTGGCCTTTCAAAGAATGCTTTTAAGAGGGCGGTCGGACGTCTTTATAAGGAAAGACGAGTTGAGATTAAAGAAACCTGTATTAGGATAGTGGAGTAGTTATGTACGATTTAATTATTATAGGAAGTGGTCCTGCAGGACTTGCTGCAGCAATATATGCACAAAGAGCAATGCTCAAAACCTTGGTTTTGGAAGCATCATATGTTTCGGGTGGCCAGATTATAAACACATATGAGATTGATAATTATCTGGGATTTCCTGGCGAGAGCGGAATGGAACTTGGCAAAGCATTTAGAGAACACGCAGATAAACTTGGAGCAGAGTTTGTTACTGCCAGAGTTACTGGAATTGATGCGGGCGATGTGAAAGTAGTTCACACAAAGAAAGCTGATTATGAGGCGAAGGCAATAATTATAGCGACAGGTGCTGTTAACAGAAAGCTTGGGGTAGCTGGCGAAGAAGAATTATCTGGTTCAGGTGTGTCATATTGTGCTACCTGTGATGGTGCCTTTTTCAAGGGCTCAGATGTTGCGGTTTGTGGTGGCGGAGATGTTGCACTTGAGGATGCACTTTATCTTGCAAGAGGATGTACAAAGGTTCATCTTATTCATAGAAGAGATGAGTTCAGAGGTGCTAAATGTCTTGAAGATCAGGTTCGTTCGACTTCAAATATTGAAATCCATACACCTGCAGTCATTAAAGAAATTAAGGGTAACGGCGTTGTAGAATCTATTGTAGTAGAAAACACTGGTACAGGTTCTGTTGAAGAGCTTCCTGTAAAGGGGGCGTTTATTGCTGTTGGAATGACGCCTAACACAGGATTTTTAAAAGGCGTTGTTGAACTTAATGAGGGCGGATATGTTGTTGCAGGCGAAGATACCAAGACTAGTGTTCCTGGAATTTTTGCTGCTGGTGATGTCCGTACCAAAAGACTTCGTCAGGTTATTACTGCAGCAGCAGATGGAGCAGTAGCTGTGACATACGCTGAAGAATACATTAGAGAGCATTAATGGAAACGGTTAAGAGTAGAAACTATTCTTTGGATTTGTTAAGAATTCTATGTTGTATAGCAATTCTTATTTATCATTTGCCTTTTGAAAATGAAGCGCTTAAGTCGGTGACTTATATTTTTTCAACACCGGCTTTGGCGATTTTTTTCATGTTCGCTGGCTTTTTCGGATCGGCTCCTAATCCGGGAGACTCTGCCATCTATCCATATTACAAAAAGAAGTTTGTTCATATTGGAATGCCCTTGTTTCTTTTTACAATTTTTTATGGGTATATTTATTTTCAACAGCTAAAAGATATTTTCTGCAAAGAGGGAATTAATTATATTTTGGCTGGCATTAAACAGAGCTTTCTTGGAGTATTCGCTGGCCCAAACATAAACCAGATGTGGTTTATGTATGATATTCTCGCTGTGTATATCATTTGGCCTTTTATTAAAGTAGGCCTTGATGGGCTTAAAGACAAAGGCCAGAGAAAACTTCTTTATCTAATTGCCCTGCTTCAACTTTTTATTTCTCTTTATTTTTTAAAGAAAGGAATTCTTCCTTACTATTCAGCTGTAATATATCTTAACGGTTGGCTTATTTATCCTTTGCTTGGGTACATGGCAAAGAAAGACTGGATTAAAAGATACGATAAATTTTTGTGGGTGGCTGGACCAATATGTTTAGTTTTTAATATTTATATGGCGATTACCGAGAAGCTTCTCGGTGGCAATGTAGAAGTATTTACGTTTTCTCCTGTAACAATTATTCAGAGCCTTTTTATATTTAGATTATTTCTTGGATTTAATCTTAAGCCAAGCAAAATATTAAAGTACTTGTCAGAAAGAACATTTACGGCGTACCTTTTGGGAGCTTTTACAACTATGAAGGTTGATCAGGTGATAAATAACGAATTTATTAAAACTACCTTGCCTGGAATGTTAATAATAATTGTAATACTTACAGTTGTAACATTTGCTCTCGCTTCAGTCCTTGATGAAATATTGCTTAAAAACCTTGAAAAAGCGTGCTTTTTTGTAATTGATAAGATAGAGAGTCTGGCGGAAATATTAAAGAAAAAAGTTAAAAAATAGAATGCAGTTCTTTCCCGACGCTCGCACTCGTCGCTGCTTCGCAGCTTCAGTCCCGCCGTTTCACGGCTAAGACTGCTCGTGTAGGGAAAGCCACTGCTTCGCAGTGCTGATATAGCCACATAAATATTTTCTTACATGCGAGCATGACGAAACTATTTATGCAGCTATATCGACTGCAAAAGTGACATAATTATTACAAAATATTACAGAAATGTTACAAAAATGTTGACAATTGTTATGTCTACTTGTTATAATTCTCAATGTCGGATAAGTATATCTGATGTTGAGAATTATTTTTTTGGAGAATTTATGAAGAAGAATCTTATTAAAATTACAGCGGCAATGCTCGCAGCAGTAACTGTTTTCTCTGGAAGCCAGGTTACTTCAGAAGCAGCAAAGCGTTTTGCAGGTGCGGGTGCACTTGCCGCAGGTACACTTGATAGTTTTAGTGATAATAAAGAAGCTACTGCAGGTGTAAGTGCTTCAATAGAAAAGGCAATGCAGTCAGCAAAGGTTTCAGATCTTATGGCATCTGTCGAAGGTATCGAAGATAAAGAAGCAATTGTTGCAGCTCTTGAAAATTACAAAGTAGGTATTGCTCCTACTCCTAAGTCAGAAAAGACAGCTCTCTCAAGTGCGGTTCAGGCTCTTATCACTGAAACAAACAAGGCAGCAGATGACAGCGAGATTCTTGCAAGCTCAGAGACCGTTGAGGAAGCTGAAAAGACTGGCAATGTTGGTAATATCTGTGTAGCACAGGTTAATGATTATGTAAATGTAAGAAAAGAGGCTTCTGAGGATTCAGAAATTCTTGGTAAGCTTTATGATAAGTCAGTAGGTGTAGTATTAGACGAGACTGAAAATGGTTGGTACCATATTTCTTCTGGTGACGTAGATGGATATGTTAAGTCTGACTACGTAGTGGTTGGTGATCTTGATCTTATAAAGTCAGTTACCCGTAATGTTGCTACTGTAACAGCAGAAACTCTTTACATTCACGCATTACCTTCTGCCGATTCAGATGTATGGGATCAGCTTCCAAAGGGAGATGACCTTACAGTTATAGATTTCCAGTTCCAGGATATAGGCTGGCTTGGAGTTACCGCTGATGGTGGTGATGGTTATGTTTCTACAGAGTATGTTGATCTTTCAGTTGAATTTGTAAAGGCAGAGTCAAAAGAAGCTGAGGCAGCTCGTCTTAAGAAAGAGGCAGAAGAAAGACAGAAGGCTAATCAGGCAGCTAAGGCATCTGGAAAGACTTCAGGCAGCAAGTATTCAGGTGGAAGCACTGGTTCAGCAGTTGCAGATTTTGCGCTTCAGTTTGTTGGTAACCCTTATGTATATGGTGGTTCTTCCCTTACAAATGGTACTGACTGTTCAGGATTCGTAATGAGTGTATATGCAAACTTTGGTGTAGGCCTTCCACATTCTTCATCGGCTGATAGAAGCGTGGGATATGCAGTAGATCCTGGTTCAGCACAGCCTGGTGATATCGTATGTTATTCAGGCCACGTTGCGCTCTATATTGGAAATGGCAAGATTGTTCATGCATCTACATCTAAGACAGGAATCATCGTTTCAGATTGGGGATACAAGTCAATTCTTGCAGTACGAAGAATCTTCTAGAATTCCGTTGATCTTTGCAGGCAATCCTGTATTGGAATACAAGGAGAAGGTTGATAGATCAAAGCTTGCCGGAATTTCAGATGTAAGGGTAAATAAGTCTCTTGCTTGGCGCGTTTATT
>JAKSSE010000049.1 GCA_024403255.1 Lachnospiraceae bacterium | reverse complement strand
AATTATGTATTATATAGGCGTAGACCTTGGAACATCAGCAGTAAAATTACTGCTGATGGATTCCCAGGGAAAAATTGAGAATATTGTTTCAAAAGACTATCCATTAAGCTTCCCACATCCAGGCTGGTCTGAGCAGTCAGCAGAGGAGTGGTTCAATCAGTCTATGGCTGGTTTGAAAGAGCTTTTAGATGGTTTTGACAAGTCAAAAGTTGCAGGTATTGGCTTTGGTGGCCAGATGCATGGTCTTGTTACTTTGGATGAGAATGACAATGTAGTACGTCCTGCAATTCTTTGGAATGATGGTAGAACTGGTGAAGAAACTGAATACTTAAATACCGTCATTGGCAAGGATAAACTTTCAGAGTTCACTGCAAATATTGCATTTGCTGGTTTTACTGCACCAAAGATTTTATGGATGCAGAAAAATGAGCCAGACCTTTGGGCAAAAGTTAAAAAGATTATGCTTCCAAAGGATTATCTTGCATATAAGCTTTCAGGAACCTTCTGCACTGATTATTCAGATGCGTCAGGTATGCTTTTACTTGATGTTAAGAACAAGTGCTGGTCTAAAGAAATGATGAATATCTGCAAGGTTGATGAGTCTATGCTTCCTAAGCTCTTTGAGAGTTATGAGGTAGTTGGAAATCTTAAAGCAGATGTTGCAGCAGAGCTTGGTTTATCTACTGATGTTAAGATTGTTGCCGGTGCTGGTGATAATGCAGCAGCTGCAGTTGGTACTGGTACTGTTGGCGGTGGAAACTGCAACCTTTCAATTGGTACATCAGGTACAATCTTCATCACAAGTGACACCTTCACTGTTGATGATCAGAATGCACTTCACAGCTTTGATCATGCAGATGGTGGTTATCATCTTATGGGATGTATGCTTTCAGCTGCATCTTGCAATAAGTGGTGGATGGAAGATATCCTTAAGACCACTGATTTTGCGGCAGAGCAGGCAGGCATCACAGAGGATAAGCTTGGTGAGAATCATGTATTCTACCTTCCATACCTTATGGGAGAAAGATCTCCTCACAACAACCCAGATGCAAGAGCAATGTTTATCGGAATGAGTATGGATTCAACCAGAGAAGACATGACTCAGGCAGTTCTTGAGGGTGTTGCATTTGGTCTTCGTGATTCGCTCGAAGTTGCAAGAAGCCAGGGCATCGTAGTTGAGAAGTCTAAGATCTGTGGTGGTGGTGCTAAATCTCCACTCTGGAAAAAGATGATTGCAGCTATCATGAACCTTAAGCTTGAAATTATTGAGAGCGAAGAGGGCCCAGGTTACGGTGGAGCAATTCTTGCTGCAGTAGGTTGTGGTGAGTATGCTTCAGTAAAAGAGGCTTGCGATAAGCTTGTTAAGGTTGTAGACAGCGTTGAGCCAGATAAGGCACTTGTTGAAAAATACGAGAAGCGTTATCAGGAATTCAAGAAGCTTTACCCAACTGTTAAGTGCTTATTCTAATTTAACATTATAAAAAGTTCTAACCCCACCAAATGGTGGGGTTTTACTATGCCAAAATATGATATAATTACTCTATATTTTTATGAAAAGAGGAAGGTAAAATGGCTAAAATTAATACAAAATGTGTTCAGGGTGGATATACTCCAGGAAATGGCGAGCCTCGTCAGATTCCAATTATCCAGAGTACTACTTTTAAATATTCAACTTCAGAGGATATGGGAAAGCTCTTTGACCTTGAGGCTGAAGGTTATTTCTATACTCGTCTTCAGAATCCAACTAATGATTACGTAGCAGCTAAAATTGCTGAGCTTGAAGGCGGCACTGCTGCAATGCTTACATCATCAGGTCAGGCAGCAAACTTCTATGCAACCTTTAATATTGCAAATGCTGGAGACCACATCGTAGCTTCAAACAGCATCTATGGTGGAACATTTAACCTTTTCAATGTGACCATGAGAAAGATGGGAATTGATTTTACTTTCGTTTCTCCTGATTGTACAGAAGAAGAGCTTAATGCAGCATTTAAAGAGAACACCAAGGCTGTTTTTGGTGAGACTATAGCAAATCCAGCACTTACTGTTCTTGATATTGAGAAATTTGCAAAGGCAGCTCATGCTCATGGGGTACCACTTATTGTTGATAATACTTTTGCAACCCCAATTAACTGTCGTCCTTTCGAGTGGGGAGCAGATATCGTTACTCATTCAACCACAAAGTACATGGATGGTCATGGATGTGGCGTAGGTGGATGTATTGTCGATGCAGGAAACTTTGACTGGATGGCTCATGCAGATAAGTTCCCAGGACTTTGTACTCCAGATGACAGCTACCATGGAATTACTTATGCAGAAAGATTTGGCAAGGAAGGTGCATTCATCACTAAGTGTACTGCACAGCTTATGAGAGACCTTGGCTCTATCCAGTCTCCACAGAATGCATTCTATCTTAACCTTGGCCTTGAGAGCCTTCATGTAAGAGTTAAGCGTCATTGCGAGAATGGTCAGGCTGTTGCAGAGTTCTTATCAAAGCATCCAAAGGTAGAATATGTAAATTACTGCGGTCTTCCAGGGGATAAATATTATGACGTTGCTCAGAAATATTTACCAAATGGTTCATGTGGCGTTGTAAGCTTTGGTATCAAGGGTGGAAGAACTGCAGCTGAAAAGTTTATGAAGAATCTTAAGGTAGCAGCAATCGAGACACATGTTGCAGATGCCAGAACCTGCTGTTTACATCCAGCATCAGCTACTCATAGACAGTTGACCGATGAAGAGCTTACTGCCTGTGGTGTATTACCAAACCTCGTTCGTTATTCTTGCGGTATCGAAGATGCAGAGGATCTTATTGCAGATATGGCTCAGGCATTCGATCAGGTATAAAAATGAGAGTAGGAACTGGTTACGATGTACATAGGCTGGTAGAAGGCCGAAAGCTTATTCTTGGAGGAGTTGAGATTCCTTACGAAAAGGGGCTTTTGGGTCATTCTGATGCGGATGTGCTTTTACATGCTATTTCAGATGCTCTTTTAGGTGCAGCTGCACTTGGAGATATAGGTCTTCATTTTCCTGATAATGATCCTAAATATGAGGGGGCAGATTCTTTAATCTTGCTTCAAGAAGTTGGGAAAAAGCTTCTAGACGAGGGATATGGAATAGAGAATATTGATGCAACCATTATCGCTCAGGCGCCAAAGATGCGTCCTTACATCGATGAGATGAGAGAAAACGTTGCTCGTGTTTTGGGAATTGATAAATCACAAATTAACATTAAGGCGACTACAGAAGAACACCTTGGGTTTACCGGCGAAGGGCTTGGAATTTCCGCACAATCTGTATGTAGTTTAATCAACATTTACGAAGACAGCACTTTGGTTTTTGATTCTGATAGAAAATGTGCTGGCTGTAGTGGTTGTTCTAAAAAGTAGTAGTACATAGTGCTAAAGTACCTATTTTGTAGGAGCTAAAATAATAATAAAATATGGATTTTACTAAAAAGAGGAGTCTTCGTTTGCAAGATTCCTCTTTTTACGTTGTTTTTAACGGATTTTAAACATATATTTAATTAAATGTGGGATTTTGTGGGCGAAAACAAATAAAAACCACAAAAATATGTGGATTTCTGTTGACAACCCACAAAAACAGTCATATAATGACGCATGTAATGTTGAATTTCTAATAGAGGAATGAGGCGAAAATGGCAAAATTTGATTCAAGCAGAATTAAAAGAACAGATCGTATTCAAAAGCTTATCGATGATCTTTATGCCGACATGCCGGAAGTAGAGTCAGCCAGAGCGATTCTCATCACAGAAGCTTATAAGGCTACTGAGAATGAGCCACTCATAATTCGAAGAGCTAAGGCATTTCAGCATATCTTAGAGAATATTCCAATTGTTATTCGTCCAAACGAACTTATCGTTGGATCTACCACTTTAAAGCCACATAGCTGTCAGACTTATCCTGAGTTTTCTTATGAGTGGCTTGAGGCAGAGTTTGAGACAGCTGAAACAAGAGAGGCTGATCCATTTAGGGTTCCAAAAAAGGCAGCGGATGAAATAAGAGAGGCAAATAAATATTGGAAGGGCAAGACAAATTTTGATTTAGCTACTTCTTATATGGAGCCTGAAACCTTAAAAGCAATTGAGCATAATATCTTCACTACCGGTAATTATTATTACAACGGTGTAGGCCATGTAAATGTTCAGTACGACAAGGTTATAAACGAAGGTCTCGAAGGAGTAATGGCAAAGGCAGCCGCTGAGCTTTCATCAATGGAAGTTTCGGATGGCAACTATTGTGAAAAGAGCAGACTTCTTCAGGCAATCATACTTAGCTGTCACGCAGTAATCGGATACGCACAAAGATATGCAAATCTTGCAGATGAGATGGCATCGAAGGAGAGTAATCCTGTTAGAAAAGAGGAGCTTAAGCAGATAGCAGTTAACTGTCGTCAGGTTCCAGGAAAGCCAGCAAAGACTTTCTATCAGGCAGTACAAACCGTATGGTTCCTTCAGCAGCTCCTTCAGCTTGAGTCTTCAGGACATTCGATTTCACCAGGACGCTTTGATCAGTACATGTATCCTCTTTACAAAAAAGGTATCGAGGAAGGAACACTTACCAGAGAGCAGGCACAGGAATACATTGACTGTTTTTGGATAAAGCTTAACGACTTAAATAAAATCCGAGATGGTGAATCAGCAAAGGGTTTTGCAGGATATGGACTTTTCCAGAACTTAATAGCAGGTGGTCAGGATACAGAAGGACGCGATGCAACAAATGATCTTTCATTTATGTGTATTGAAGCTTCATTCCATGTTCCACTTCCACAGCCTTCACTTTCGGTTCGTGTTTGGAATGGATCCCCAAGAGAGTTCCTTATAAGAGCAGCAGAACTTACCAAAACCGGTATTGGTCTTCCTGCTTACTACAATGACGAGGGAATTATCCCTATGCTCATGAGCCAGGGACTTACTCTTGAGGAAGCTAGAAACTACTGCATCATCGGATGCGTAGAGCCACAGATTGGTGGAAAGACCTGGGGATGGCATGACGCAGCTTTCTACAACATGTGCAGACCACTCGAATTTGTTTTCTCATCTGGTATGGACAATGGAGAGCAGCTTGGACCTAAGACTCAGGATGTTCTTACCATGCAGACCTTTGAAGAATTTGAAAAGGCTTATCAGGAGCAGACTGAATACTTCATTAAGCTCCTTGTTAACTCAGATAACGCAATCGACAGAGCACACGCAGAAAGAGTTCCACTTCCTTTCCTTGCAGGTCTTGTAGATGACTGCATCAAAACAGGAAAGACCTGCGAGCAGGGCGGCGCAGTTTACAACTTTACTGGTCCACAGGGATTCGGTATAGCAAACGTAGCGGACGGTATGCTTGCAATCAAAAAGCTTGTATTTGAGCAAAAGAAAGTTAGTATGTCGGAGCTTAAAGACGCACTTTTCTTCAACTTTGGAGACTGTACTCCAGATGTTGTTAAGAACAACATTGCAGGCACTGTTACAAGACAGATGATTGCAAATGGTCAGAAGATTGCTCCTTCAGAGGTTGAAAAGGCAGTGCAGGCAGTAATAGCTGCTGGAACTACCAAGGAAAAGGTTAAGCGTTACGAAGAAATTCTTTCGCTTATTGATGATGTTGATTCTTACGGAAACGACATTGAAGAAGCAGATATGATGGCTAGAGATATGGCTTACACTTACACCAAGCCATTACGCCAGTACAAAAATCCAAGAGGCGGTAAATATCAGGCAGGTCTTTACCCAGTATCAGCAAATGTACCTCTTGGAGTAACAACAGGTGCGACACCTGATGGCAGAAGAGCAGGAAGGCCTATAGCTGATGGAATCGGTCCAATGCAGGGCAGAGATGTATCTGGTCCTACAGCTACAGCAAACTCGGTAGCAATGCTCGATCAGTCAATTGTTGGAAACGGAACACTTCTCAATCAGAAGTTCCATCCATCAGCTCTTTCAGGAGATGATGGTCTTAACAACTTCGTTGACCTGATTAGAACATACTTCGATATGAAAGGCCTTCACATGCAGTTCAACGTAGTTAGCCGCGAAATACTTTTAGATGCTCAGAAACATCCAGAAAATTACAAGTACTTGGTAGTACGAGTTGCAGGCTACAGCGCACTCTTTACCGGCCTTTCAAAGAGCCTTCAGGATGACATTATCGCTCGTACAGAACAGGGATTTTAATGGCAGATTTAGAACTATTAAATCAAACCGGTCGAATATTTGACATTCAAAGGTACTCGATTCATGACGGCCCGGGCATAAGGACGATAGTTTTCCTTAAAGGATGTGTCCTTAGATGCAGATGGTGCTGTAATCCAGAATCCCAAAATTACGCAATCGAGACCATGGTTCAAAACGGAAAAGAAAAAACCGTAGGCAGGGATGTAACCGTAGCTGAGGTTTTTGAAACCGTTGAAAAAGACTGGAGTTACTATCGTAGGAGTGGAGGGGGACTCACACTTTCAGGAGGAGAAAGTTTATGCCAGCCGGACTTTGCAAGAGCATTGCTTGCTACAGCAAAGTCAAAGGGCATGAACACAGCGATGGAATCCATGGCTTGTGCCTCCTTTGAAGTGATAGACAGCATCCTTCCATACCTTGATACATACCTTATGGATATCAAACACACGAATCCAAATAAGCATAAGGAATTTACTGGAAGATCAAACGAACTCATGCTTGAAAATGCAAGAAAGATTGCTGAAAGCGGCAAGACAAATCTTGTAATAAGAGTACCGGTTATTCCAACCTTTAATGATTCGGTGGATGAGATAGTCAGCATCGCACAGTTTGCAGACAAGTTGCCAGGAGTAAAAAAGATACACCTTCTTCCTTACCACAGACTTGGTCAGGATAAGTACGAAGGACTTGGCAGAAAATATCTTATGGACGGTATAGTTCCACAGGATAAAGAACATATGGAAATGCTTAAAAAAGCAGTAGTAAATAATTCGAATCTGGTTTGCCAGATCGGAGGCTAAGATGAAAGAAAGACTTGGATTTGAAGCAGAAGACAGACAGCGAATAATTCAGGAATATGTTCCTGGCTGTCAGATAACTTTAGCTCATATCATTGCAAGTCCGGATCCAATCCTTTATGAAAAGCTTGGACTTGATCCTAGACTTGATTATGAAAGAGCAGCAATTGGTGTTACCACTGTAACCCCATCAGAAACCGCAATAATTCTTGCTGATGTAGCAATTAAAGCCAGCGGAATTACACTCGGATTTTTGGACAGATTCTCGGGAGCGCTTATTATCACCGGCACAGTAAGTGAGGTTGAGGAAGCAACAAGCGCAATCCTAAGATATTCAAAGGAAGCTCTTGGATATACCGTTTGCGAGATTACTAAGACATGAAAAAACTTATTCTTATGGGTAGGTCGGAGGTTGGCAAAACAACACTGACACAGGCCTTAAGAGGTGAAGAAATCCACTATTACAAGACGCAGGATATTCACTACTACGAGGCAATAATTGATACCCCTGGCGAATATTCGCAAAGCAGAAGATTATCAAAGGCATTAGCTCTGTATACATACGAAGCAGATGTTGTTGGAATATGTGTTTCGGCCATTGAACCATATTGTTTATTTCCGCCAAACATAGCGGGGCAGGCAAACAGGGAAATCATTGGAATAGTGACAAAGGGTGATTTGCCGGGAGCAAATGTAGAACTTGCTGACAGGTGGCTTAGAAATTGTGGATGCACACATATCTTTCACACAGACGCACCAAAGGGCGAGGGCATACAGGAAATCCTTGATTATCTAAGCGTAGACATAGTTAAAAAGAAAATCAGTGAATTATAGCTAGCAAGGCTAATTCAGATATAAGCAACGTACACCAACCATTTTAAAGGAGGATTTGACAATGGTTAATGAAATGGAGATCAAAAAACAGATCTGCGACATCGGAAGACGTATCTACAACCGTAACATGGTTGCAGCAAATGACGGTAACATTTCCGTAAAGCTCAACGATCACGAGTTCCTTTGCACTCCTACTGGAGTATCTAAGGGTTTCATGACCCCAGAGTTTATCTGTAAGGTAAACGAGAAGGGTGAAGTAATCCAGGCAAACAAGGGATTCAAGCCTTCATCAGAGATTAAGATGCACATGCGTGTGTATGAGAAGAGACCTGATGTAGGATCAGTAGTACATGCACATCCAATGTATGGTACTGCATTTGCAATCGCAGGTATTCCTCTTAC
>JAKSSE010000048.1 GCA_024403255.1 Lachnospiraceae bacterium | reverse complement strand
AGAATAGGGAAAAGCCAGTTGCAATAGTCATCAAGTAAGGATTTACTCATGACAAACATATTAAACATGGCGCCTTTTGTACTGTCTAAAGCTTTATCAAAAATCTCAACCTGATCAGGATGCATATTTTTAATGATTTCTCTTGTCAGCTTAAGATGTTCTTCCGAATGTGTATTTGAATAGTGGCTATAAAGACTCTCTATGTAATAATTTCTCTTGCGAGGAATGAGGAGTCCACCCTTTTCGAGAGCCTTTTGATATTCGGCTAAGCTCATCGCAAGAGCCATTGGATTATTGTGACTTCCGTTTCCAAAGATTCTTCTGTAATGCACTAAACCTATATATTCGGCATCTAAATTTTTCCAAGCCCAGTAGATTCCAGTAAGCTCGCAGAAGGTCGGATTTTTTTCTGAGATATTTTCGCCACTGTCATCTCTGGCGAAGGTCTCGTTTGCTCCGCCTCTTTTACCGATAATATTTGGTTTTCCTTTGGAGCCTACAAAGAGAGGTAAATATACAGAATCCTTCGGGATTTCGCACTCTTTATGGGCTGCAACTATAATTTTGATATCCATGATATTAATATAGCACATGTGGTATAATGTTGCTATGAATAATGAAAATGCAGTAAGAATATTATATGTTATCCCTGGACTAAATGTTTGTGGCGGAATGGAAAGCTACGCTATGAACTATCTTCGACATATCGACAGGAGCAGATATACTATAGATTTTGCTACTCACGATGTAGGTGGAGAGAACTATGTTTCTGAAATAGAAGGTCTTGGGGGCAAAGTTTATGTACTGCCGCGCTTTTCTTTGAAAAACATAAAGCCTATAAAGGCACAGATAAAGAATATTCTTTCAGAAAATAAATACGATATTATTCACTGCCATATGGCAAATGCCGGAATGTTTTACTTTAATGAAGCAAGAAAGCAGGGCATAAAAGTTCGCATACTTCATTCGCATCAGAGTAAAGCCGCAGATAAATTTAGCCATGCTGTAAGAAATTATCCGCTTTTATGGCTTGCAAAAATATATGCAACACATTTTGTTGCATGCAGTAAGCTTGCAGGAGATTTTCTCTTTGGGAATGAGCATTATACACTTTTAAATAATGCAATTGAGCCTGAAAAATTTGCTCCAGATATAGAGGCAAGAAAGCGCATAAGGGACGAACTTGGTATTACAGATGATACTTTACTTTTAGGACATGTTGGAAGGCTTTGTCCTCAGAAAAACCAGGCTTTTCTATTGGAAGTTTTCAAACATATTTTGGATTTTCATCCAGATAGCAAGCTTGTACTCATAGGTGAAGGTGAGGACGAAGGGCTTCTTAAGCAAAAGGCAACGGAACTTGGGATAATTGATGAAGTCATTTTTCATGGAGTAGAAAGAAACGTTGCTGCATACTATCAGGCTATGGATGTTTTTTGCATGCCATCTTTGTATGAAGGGTTGTCTGTTGTTGCAGTAGAGGCACAAGGTTCAGGGCTACCATGTATTTTCTCTGACGATATATCTAAGGAGACAGATTTAGGCGGCGTGGTAGAATTTATGTCTTTGAAAGAATCACCAGTTGAGTGGGCAAAGAAAGTAGTTGCTTTAGGACATACTGACAGAGTGGGTGATCCTTCAGAATTACTTGATAAGTCCGGGTACAATATAAATCTTGAAGCTGAAAATCTTGTAAAGTATTACGATAAATTATTAGAGATAACAAAGAACTAAGCGAAGGAGCCTGCGGGCTCCTTTTTTAAGGAAAGACAATGGTAAAACGATATTTAGAAGATTATAAAACTTTTACATGTATTGCTGCTGACTGCCCTGCAACCTGTTGCAGTGGCTGGCTTATTGAAATTGATGAGAAGAGCATTGATAGATATAAAAGTCTCTCAAAAGAAAATAATGATTTTAAAGAAAATGTAGATTTTGCAGAGGAGTGTTTTAAGCAAAAAGAAAATAAGGACTGTGCATTTTTACGTGCAGATGGACTCTGCAAAATGCAAAAAGAGTACGGTGAAGCAATGCTCTGCTATACCTGTGATATGTACCCAAGACACATAGAAGAATTTCCAAATGTCAGGGAGTATTCTTTGTCAGCATCCTGTCCAGTCTCGGCAATGCAAATAGTAGAAAATACAAATTACTTAAGTTATTTGACAGAAGAAGATGATGAAAAGGATGCTTACGAAGAAGAGGAATATGGACAGTTCAATGATGCTCTTTATGGAAAGCTTCTTGAAATTAGAGAAATTATTATCGATATTTTTAAGACTGAAAACAAGAAATTTGAAGAAAAAGCAGCAGTCATCGATAACTGTATGAAAAAGGTTCAGGAAGATTTGGACGATGGATTTTGGGATGGATGTGAGAAGGCTTTTGAAAAAATAGATGGAGAACTGTCAAAAACCACACTAAAAGATTACGTAGATGATTTAAAACTGATGAATAGCCTTGAGCCTTTGCGAGAAGATTTTGTTCAGTGGGTAAATAAGGCCATGGATTATTTTTCTAAAAATCGGGATGAGGAAAAATTCCAGGAATTTGAAGATAATATTTCTGATCTTGATCAAATAAAGACTAATATAGCCTTGTATTTTATTTTTACATATTTTTGCGGAGCGGCATATGATGACTATGTTTATTCAGCTGCACGAATGTCTATTTTTGCCGTAAGAGTAGTGACGGTTTTGGCTTTTAAAAATTGGATTGAAAATGGTGATGCCTGTGTGTCAGAAATCTTATATAAGTTTTGCAGAGAACTGGAAAACTCAAATGATAACCTAATCACGATCAGGCAGGAACTAGATGAGACCTACTATCAATAAGACTAAAGTTTGCTGACATAAATCCGATATTCACAGTATCAAACAGTTTTGAGGTGTGAATATGCAGATTGAAAATGTGATGGCGAAAGTCGGCAAAGCAGAAAACGGATTTTTTGCTCAGGATACCCCCAAAATTGTCACGGATGACAAAACAAACAGAATTAATGACGAAACAAAAATCAGCAAAGCGGTAAGTGCTAAAAGTGCTGGTTATGACAAAAATACCCTTAATAATGCAGGCTCTTTTGAAGAACTTGCTAATGCTATTTCCAGTGAAAGTGATAAACAGCAGCTTGAGAAAGTAGCAAAGACCTTAGGCTCTGATGAGTATAAGAAGTTTGAGGACAACGATTATTCCCCTGAAGCTATGGAGGCAAGAAGGGTTAATACGGTTGTAGAAAAAATTCAGATGGAGATGGCAAAAGCAGGCCTTGATATTTCAAAGCTTGCAGGCAATTTAGATGCATCTGATATTGAAGCTATTACTGGCAACAGTGCCATTGCAAGAGATATAGAGTCAGCGCTTGCGAAGGTCAGTGAAATCGTAAATTCTGGAAACAAGCTTTCTGATGGTGAGCTTAAGTACATGCTTTCAAATGAACTTGAGCCAACTATAGATAACGTATATGCAGCAAAGTTTAGCGGAGCTGGTGTAGATGTAGCTTCTGCTTCTAACGATGCTTTTGAATCAATAAGAAAATCTGCAGAAAATATTATTAAAGAAGCAGGGCTTGAGGTTAATGATAAAACACTTTCTGAGGCAAAGTGGATTTTTGACAATGGCCTTAATCTTACTGCAGAGAATATTCAAATCTTAGATTCCCTTAAAAATAATGATATTGTGTCTGATGCTAAGTCTGTAGCATCAGCTATTGTTGTGTCCGTAGCTGAAGGAAAAACTCCGGGAGCAGCATATTTAGTCCCAGGTTATAGTGCAATTGAGCGAGCTGAGGAAGCAAAAAATGTTATAGAAAATGCAACCGAGGATCAGATTATTGCAGTGGAAGAGTCTGGATCAGAAGTTACTATCAATACTCTTAAATCAGAACAGTCAAATAATAATTCGCAGAATAATGCAGGTTCTCAGGATGAAAATAAGCAGTTAAGAGCGAGAAGAGTTCTTGAGGAAATTCGTCTTTCAATGACAGTAAAGGCAAACTTCTCTCTTATTAAGCAGGGCATTTCTATTGAGACGCAGCCGCTTGCAAAGCTTGTAGAACAGCTTAAAGAAGCAGAGAAAAACTTCTACTCAAATCTTTTGGGTGTTGATAAGAATGATGTAACAAAAGAAATGAGTGCAAGCTTTGAACTTTCTATTACTACAATTGAAGAAGTAAAGCAGGTTCCTACTTTTGTTTTAGGTCAGGTCAATATAAAGACAGCAACACTTGAAGAAGTCAGAAATGTTGGCTGGGATTTAAAAGACAGATTTGACAAGGCAAACGAGATGTATGAGGCACTTGGTACTTCGCCTCGTGCTGACCTTGGCGATAGCATGAAGAAAGCTTTTGGCAACATCGAAAATATTTTAAATGATATTGGACTTGATGAATCAAATGCTAATCAGCGCGCTGTTAGAATCCTTGGATATAACCATATGGAAATCTCTGTAGAGTCGGTTTATTCGGTTCGCGAGGCAGACGAGACCTGCCAGAGAGCATTTAAAGCTTTAACTCCAGCAGTTGTAGCACAGATGGTAAAAGAAGGTGTTAATCCTCTTGATATGTCGATGGAGGAACTTGCTAATAAGGCTCAGGAAATCAAGTCTGAAAATGGTATTGATAATGACAGCGAGCGTTTCTCGAAGTTCCTTGTAAAGCTTGAGCAGAACAAAGAAATTTCTCAGGAAGAAAGAGAAGCATACATTGGTATATACAGACTTATAAAAAGAGTCGAGGCTACAGATGGTGCAGCAATAGGATCTCTTCTTAATCAGAACCGTGAGGTTACAATGAGGAACCTTATGACTGCTGTTCGTACAGCAAAGAAGAAGGGAATCGATGAGGTGGCATCAGATGAGAAGGGGGCTGTTGAAGTAAGTAGAACTTCTCTTACCATAACTCAGCAGATTGAGCAAAACATTATGCTAAATCAGGTGCATGCGATTTCAGAGGCTATCTCACCTGCACTTCTTCAGAATATGGACGAGGATCCTATGGATATGCCTCTTGAGAAGTTTTTATCCAAGATGGAAAATCCGGAAAATGTTGATGCTGTAAAGGAAGAAGAAAAGGCATACGCTGAAGAACAGATTAATGAGATTAAAGCGGCAGCAGCTTCTTCAGAGAATATCTATGATGTGCTTAAGAATATGGGTATCGCCACAACAGCAGAAAACCTCTCGGCTATAACCTATATGATGGAAAATAAAAATGCTTTCTTTAGAAATATTTTTTCTCAGGTGGCAAGCGATGTAACTCCTGACATTGAAGCACTTATTGAAAAATGTCTCATTGAGTTTGGAGAGGATGCCAAGACTCCAGAAGAGATGGCAGAGGCAGAGGAAGCTTTGGCAGAACTTGCAGAGCATGCGATGGATGGATACATCACTGAGGAAGAGGTAAGCAATATTGATATTCGCGGAATGAAGCTTACTCGTCCTGTTATGCATTCTATTAAAGAGATGGCGAAAAATGATACCTTCCATCTTCCAATTAAGGTTAACGATTCAACTGGAAATGTAAGCCTTAAGATTGTAGAAGGATCAAATGAGTCTGGCCTTATGAAGCTGATTTTTTCTTCTATTGAAACTGGAGAAATTTCTGGTGAGTTTAGACTTACACCTGATTCTTTAAATGGAAAGCTTGATGCGGAAGATTCTAAGACAAAAGAAATGCTTGAGGAAAATATTGGTGCACTAACTGAGGTTCTTACAAGAGAGTTTAAGGTGGAAACAAATATTTCCTTCGAGTATGAAGGTCTTTCACAGCTCGACTTATATCAGGGTGAAAACAGCGTAGAAGAGAAAGTTAAAACTCAGGATTTATACAATCTGACTGGAAGAGTTTTATCTTTCCTTAAAAATATAGCTGAAGCGGTTTAGAAATAAAAACTTTTTCCGATATATATTCTGTAACGAAAGTTACCACACACCAACTGAAATAGCGACACGGATGTTGCGATGATTGTAAATGCAAGGATGCGAAGTAATTCGTTTATTTAGCATGAGGTAATTTATGAGAATCAATCACAACATGTCAGCTATTACAGCTAATAATCAGCTTCTTAAAACCGAAGGTGGCTTATCCGATGTAATGGAGCGTCTCGCTTCTGGTCTTAAACTTAACCATGCCAAGGATAATCCAGCAGGTATGGCTATTTCCCACAAAATGAAAACTCAGATTGAAGGTCTCAATCGTGCAAAAAATAATGCATCAGATGGTAATGCAGTTATTGAGATTGCCGATGGAGCTTTAAATGAAGTAACAGAGATGCTTCAGAGAATTCGTGAGCTTTGCGTCCAGGCTGCAAATGATACAAACTGTGATGATGATAAGCTTGCTATTCAGAACGAGATTTCAGAACTAAAAGAAGAAATCAACCGTGTATCTACAGATACCGAGTACAACACCATGAAGCTTTTGGATGGTAGCCAGAACTCTCGAGTTTACTCGTCAGAAGTTTCAAGACTTTCTGTAAGTAAGTATGTAGATGAGGGTGATTATAAACTCACAATTGATACTGCAGCTACCCAGGCTCAGGTAACTGGTGGTAGTGTTTCTGATTATTCAGGAGAAGGTGGAAATATCTCTATCAATGGATATATCGTTTCTATAGAAAAGGGCGACACCGCAGATATGGTTTATGAGAAGCTTCGTAATGGTGCTGAAAAGGGCGAGTGTATTATCTCAGATAAAGGTGCAACACCTCTTACTTTTACATCAACAGCTTTTGGCAGAGATGCAGTAGTTTCTATCGGAGGAGATGCTGATGTGCTTACATTCCTTGGAATGGTTGATAATACAGCAGCTCCAGAGTATGGAACTGATGCTGAGGCTACCTTGGGCGACGGCTTTTCAGCTAAGGCTACTGTTAAATATGAAGGAAACAAGATGACCGTTTCTGATGAGGGCGGTTTTGAAATGTCCTTCTATACTGCTAAATATGATACAACCACAAAAGAGCTTACTCCTTATACTGGTGATGTAGCAATTGAGGTAACTGATATTGGAAATATGTCACTTCAGATTGGTGCAAATGAGCATCAGACTATCGAGGTGGAGATACCTAGCATTAGCTGCGAGATGCTTTACATTGATGATCTTGATGTCACCACTGTAACTGGACCAGACAGGGGAATTGCTGCAATAGATAAGGCAATCCAGTATGTTGACTTGGCACGTGCAAGACTTGGTGCTTATGAGAACCGTCTTGATCATACCATTGCAGATCTTGAGGCATCTTCTGAAAATATGACAAAGGCTCTTTCTACACTTTCTGATGCAGACATGGCAGAAGAGATGGTTAGCTACACTACATTCAATGTACTAGATCAGGCAGGCGTATCTGTTCTTTCGCAGGCAAACGACCTTCCTCAGACAGTACTTCAGCTTCTCCAGTAGGTGATATATGAGAAAAGACTTAATCCAGGACTTTACTCTTCGTATAAGTAATGCAAACAGAAGCGAGCTTGTTGTTATAAAGTTCGATATGTTTGATGAATATGTTTCATCAGCTGTCTCTTATCTTGATGCGGGGGATGAAGCAAATTGGAAAAAAGAATTAAGGCGTGCGATTGCAGTAATCGAGAGCTTTAAAGATACTTTGGATTTTAAGTATGAGATTTCAGAAAATCTGTTTTCGATTTATCAATACTGCATGACACAGTGCTACAAGGCCTTGTCATTAAAAAAGAAAGAAGGCCTTGATGAAGTAAAAAGCATTATGAAAAGGCTATCAGCCTCATTTGAAGAGGTTGCAAAAAAAGATGATTCACCAGCTCTTATGGGGCACAGTGAAAAAGTAGTAGCAGGCATGACCTATGGTAAGGGAAGCCTCTACGAAGGAACATCCCTATCAGAACCTAACAGAGGATTTTGGGCGTAACATCATATTTCATGATGCGCCCTTTTTTCTTTGGATGAGGAAATTCTAATTTACACGCATAAAGGCAAATGCCATCATATTCATCAGCTTCCCCAGTGAATCCATATTTATAATCTCCGACGATTGGACAGCCGGCATTTGAAAGTTGTACTCTAATCTGGTGGTGTCTTCCCGTTTTAAGAGTTATTTCATATAAAGAATATTCTCCAACTTCTTTTACATATTTATATTCTAAAATTGATTTTTTGGCTCCGGACGCTTTAATGTCTCCTGGATGATCTTCGGTTACGACCCTTGAAGTATTAGTTTTACCATCTTTTACAAGATAATCTATAAGCTCTCCTTCAGTTTCTTTGAGCTTTCCCTTTACTAAAGCCTTATAAATTTTCTTTGCACCTTCGTCATTTTTATCACTGAAGCTTTTTGAAAGTGCGGCAGCAGCCTTTCCACCTTTCGCCAGGACTACCAAACCAGATACTGGCTGGTCTAATCTGTGCACAACGTGAACATCTATAGGTTCTGCTCCCCCGCTTGCAACAGCATCATACACATGGGCTCTTGCGATGCTTTCTAAATCCATCTGGGCAACTTTGGCGGTCTGGACACTAAGCCCTGCTGGTTTGTTATAGACTAAAAGATATTCATCTTCATATATGAGTTCTGGTTCAGTAAAAGTTTTTTTCATAAATTAAAATTTCCTGTTGACTTGAGTCTTGCATTTTGGTACTATTTAACGTGCTTTATCTTGGGCGCTTGGGCTATCTATGCCCTTTTGCATGGGAGAAAAGTCCCTTGTTAAGCCCATTAATTATAAATAAATGAGAGGTGGAACGTCAATGGAGAAAAACAGAATCCGCCCGGTGGCAGCCGGCAAAAGTATGCGTATGAGCTACTC
>JAKSSE010000047.1 GCA_024403255.1 Lachnospiraceae bacterium | reverse complement strand
CTGCCCACTTATCAGCAAGGCTCTTTCTGAATGCAAGTGCTTTTTCTCCGGCTTTATCTTTAAAGATACTAAATTCGGTAGAATCAGAATGCGCTCTGAGGAGCGAATTCACATTGAAGAGAATTCCATCCAGATCGCTTGAATATGCTAAAGATTTCTTTTTACCTGAAAGAACTTCATTTTCATTGTACTGCTCATTAAAATCTTCGAGATCCATGATATGGCCATTTGTTTTAGTATTCTGTATAGCAAGGTCTATAGCATTTGCCATGTCAATTGCTCTTGATAAAAGTTTTTCATCAATAGCAGTCGTTCTATTGAGTGAAGAATCCAAAATGTCCTGCACCTTCAAAAGTCCACTCTCCAGTTTCGCATCATCTCTTACCTGGAATGATAACAACGACATCACTGCATTTTTAATATACATCTGCTTTGAAGCATTATCTTGATATTCAGCTCTTTTCGTTATATTGGTGCACAAATCTTTTGTAACCTGTTCTCTCATCAGTGCATTGACCGGAATTCCTTCCTTACCCGAAATAGTTGACTCATCAAGTATGCTTCTGTTTTGAAGAAGTGTAACTAAAATGCCCATTGGTTTGAAGGATTCTAATTTTGCTCTTGTGGAAGAACTAAGCATCTTGGAAAGAGCTATTTTCATAGCATCCAAATTGTTTGAGTTTTTCAATTCGCGAGCTTCCGGCGTATCAGCCATGTTCTTGCCTACCAACCCTGCAACCTTAATACTTTGTTCCGGATCAGCAATTGTATCCCATTCTCTGGTTTTATAGAAATCAATTCGTTCCTTGCAAAGTTCCATCAATTCCAGTGCTTGATCAAAAATTACTTTTCCGCCTTTAGTTCCAACTCTTCCCGCAAGTCTTTCGTAAGCTCCTGTATAATCAATTGCCTGCTCAAGTGCTTTTCCTGAAAGAAGATTCACAATATCAATCGCAGCCGCATTGGTTCGGTTCTCTTCTACGTAGTTCATCTTATGGAAATAACTATCTGTAACTTTATCATGGTCCATAACCATATTAATAGCACCAACTCTATCTGTTGCAAGGAATCTGAATGGCTGTGAAACTATCAATGCAAGTGCATTCTTTTCTTCATCTGTCATTTGTGCAAATTTCTTAGCACGTTTTTCTCCAAGTGCATTAATGGCAGCATCAAGTTCATTCACAGATACAACTGTACGCTTTGTAACTGGTCCTTTTTTGGTTCTTTCTTCTTCACTAATTGTATCTTCGGCTGCAGAGAAAGCACTAATATAGTACATCACATCCTGGCCAGATAATTTCTCCTGGATATCAGTCACCATACGTTTACGTTCTGCATCAATCTCTTTCTGTGTAAGAATAATATCCTTACCATCCGCTCCTTTACGAACAGGTACCAACTCTTTGATTTCTTTTCCATAATAGTCGATAAATCCTCTTGTCAGCACATCAACTAATTTATCAATTTCCTTCGTATTTTCCTGGTTTAAGTAGTCATTGGATTTCAAGGCAGTCGAGACAGCGTCAGCTATGCTAACAGAAGTTACAAGCAAACTGCTTCTTTCATCTTTCAATTCATTGTACTCCGTTTCATTCATTGTGAACATAGCCATCTGCAACGCAATTCTTTCTGAATTACATTGATCGATTACGTACTGCGATTTTCTAAGGTTCAAACCTTCTGCAGTAAAGCTGTCAAGATCACCTTGAATCTGAGCGTAAGCACTATACATTTGAGAATATGAAAGTTCACTTTCTACATATTCCTGTTTCACATCCTGTTTTCCTATCTTAAGGAGAGTTTTAACCCAATGCCAAAGCTCTTTTGATTTTTCGATAATAAAGCCGTCAGCTCCTCCATTATAATGAAGTCTTCCGTGAGCTGCCATATATAGAATAAATCTATTAATGTCATGGTCTCTAAGCTCATCCGTAAGGCCTGTCTTGTCCTTCTTTGCAGCACGATCTTGATTCACTTCTTTCATTACGGCTGCTCTAAGATTTCGAAGTGCCTCGAAAGCCTCCTCGATATTACTCTTCCAAAGAAGTGGAAATGAATCCCATACGTTTCCTGTACTGTAAAGTTCTGTCAGGATGTCCAAATCTTCTTGAGAAATATTAACTTTCTCCTTTTTCGCTGCTTTGATGGCTGTGAGTTTCATTTTGACTTTCTCTCTATTTTTCTCCATCTCTTTGGCAGTAATCAGCTTCTGTGCATCTTTATGAGTTTTAGCATTACTTAAAATAGAAACACCATTATAATACGAATCGGCGGCCTTTCTAATCGCTGCATTTCCAGGCGCAAGCGCATTTCTACCTGCCTCCAGTCGATTGTCAATATCCTCCTTTATCTTGTGTTCTTTCACATAATCCCACTCTGGATTTTCTTTTGAACCCACACTGATGGATCTAGTGTCATTTACTTCTATCATATGCTCTGCAAAAATACTAAAGCAATTTAACAGATCCATTTGAGACATTGTAATCAGCTTATCTGCATAAGTTTCACACAGCAAATCGGCAACTGTTTCACCCTTTGTAGAACCATTCAGTCTCATTTTCAAAAGTTTTTTGTAAGAAGGCAGTTCCTTGATCATTGCAAGGTTTCTATCCCATTTGCGTTTATATTCATTCAATATTTCTGCAGTATGCTTGGAATCCGTCAAATGACTATAGCTTACAGTTCCTTCCTGCATAATCGCTTTAAATATTTTTTTCTTATCATCTTTTGTAATAGGAAGTTCTTTACTTGCTTTTGAATCTACTACATCCTGTGCAGATTTGCCTCCAGATTTTCTTTCCTTCCATGCGTTCATAATGAATTTTAATTCATTTTTGTAATCCTTAGCACTTGCAAATACTGAGCTTCCATGTAAAAGTTCTTCCTTATGATGCTCGATGAACTGTGGTACAACAGTCGTCATATCAAAAGCATATTCTCCATTGCTGTTGACAATTGCTTCCAAGAAATTAGCTACTTTCTGTTTAAACTCTGTCAGATATTTATCAATAGCTTGATCATTCTTCTCTCCAGATTCAGTCATCAATTCCATAAATCTATCGTCCTGGAAAAGAACCGGCAAGAAAATAGCTAACTTGTCTTTGTTTCCAACTTTTTGATCAATGGAACGAATTCTATTGCAGTTATCTTCATAGTTTTTTGCAGCTTTTCTATATTCATCAAGTTGCTTATTACCACTCTTGTTTGCCTTCTCAATTTCCTGTAGAGCTGTCAACTGTGCATAGTTCATATTATATGCTCTATAAGCGTCCTTCGCTCCAAACTGATGAAGATTTTTTTCCTGGTCTTCTTGAATCTGTCTGAAAATACTCTTGATTGCCTCAGCGCCATCAATCATTTCTTTGTGATCTTCTATAATTGAATTTACACCAAGAACAAATTCTTCTTTTCCCAAAGAGAACTTAATATCCTTATATTTAAAGCTTTTCTTAACGACATCTAATTGTTTTGTTTTTTTGTTAATTGTCATTTGGCTGATTTCTACTTTTCCCTTGTTCTTTTCAGCCGCCTTACGCAATGATTCATTTGCTACACTAAACGCATGATATTGCCCATTAAGTTTCTTTGCTGCTTTTTCAATTTCAGCAAAAAATTCATTGTAGGATTTTGTCAGTATTTCTTCTGCTCCATCTCCTAACTGATCCATCGTATCAAGTCTAGCCTTAAAAGCATCTGCTTTCTCACGTAGTTTTCCGAAGAATGCCCTATGATTCTCTAATTCTTTATCGTACTTAAGATTTCTGATTCTATTGGTTTCGATAATATTTGGTTCATATGCATCCGCTGCATCTAATAACGCCAGTGCCAAATCATGAACATTTTTAAACAAAGTATCACGTTTTAATTTGGTTTCATCATTTCTGGAGCTTAATAATGGTCCTCTCAACTTTTTAATTTCGTCGTATTTAGGAAGTTGCTTCGGATTCTCAATAAAATCTTCTACATAAGTGGACCGCATCAGCTGATCTGTTATATTGTGAAGATCTTTTGCATACTCTTCTTCAGACTTATAAAGAGTGTCTTCATATTTTTGTCCAACCCCCAACATAACATCTGCATTCCCCATGAGTGCGAGTTCAGCACTACATGCATCCAAATCTGCGAATTTCATATTATGTGCCTTAACAAATTCCCTAACCTTCTTCAAAAATGGCGCAACAGCATCATCCAAAAGGTTCTGCCCAAAATGTGATGTGTTTGGTGCCTTCTCAGCCTCTTCAAGCTTTTTGGCAGAATCAGCATCTAATCTAGGGAGCTTCAAATACCACTCCACACAGATCTCACTATTTGTAAAGACATTTTCACCCGCCTTGGTGAATTTTTTTACAAAACGTTTCAGTTCATCTTTATAATCTTCGTGGAATTGTTTTTCTGTATACTGTTCCTCCCTATAAAGCAAATGTGCAGTTTGTCTCTGGTTATATCTCTCTTGCATGCTAGCATTCAAATTCTGTAATGTTTTTGTAAGTTCCCTTGCCATTTCAGGGTCCTCTTTCCACATTGTGCTCCAGAAATTTGCTGCTGTTTCGATATTTTTCTGTCTTTTAGCCAATTCATCTTTCTTAGCTTTAGTACCATTCATGCGACTCTTATCAGCTTCGACAGCCCCCATTTCTTTGCCTTCTGACAAGAAAATGATACAACTTCTTTTTTTATTCAGTTCTTCCCTATTTTCTTCTCGCTGCAGTTCTTCTGCCACAAGGCTCTCAGGACTGATTAATTCCAATTCACCTGCCAAAGCTCGTTTAATACAAGCATTTCTAACAGCATTTGTAAGTAACTCTTTAGGAACCGAATCCAGATGCTTTGCGAGTGGTAACAATCTTGATTCAATATATTTTTTAACCTGCGAGTACTGACCAATCGAAAGTTTTCCGATTTCATTTTTCTTGAGACTTGGCACAAAAGTTGCAATCTCATCACCTTCTTTTACAGAAGCCAACATCAATTCAAAAAGGTCTTCGCCGCTCATTAAATCGTTAAATATAGATTTATATGCAGGATTGCTAGAAATCTCTTCAAGGAACAGCTCTTCTACTTGAACAGGTTTCTGTACCTCATAAGCTTTTTCACGATCCCTCATAGCATTCATAAACTCATCAATTGTCACGTCATGCCCACTTTTTTCAGTTTTAAGAATACCTACTGCTTTTAAATTTTTGATATGAGCATCTACCGCTGCTTCAAAATCAGCGTCTTTCAGCCATGCATGTTCATCGAAGAAAGCCATTTCTTTCTCAATTTGCTCTGGAGCCATATAGATTCCACTATATTTCACAACAATTTTGTTACTTCTCCTTGCAAATTCATCATTCCATTCATTGAAAAGTCTTACCAGTTTTTCAACAGTGTAGCTGGCAGGATCTTCTCCTTTTTCCAACAGCTTGGCATTAAGTGCTTGCATGGAAGATATTTTCCATCTATTCTCTAAAACAGACTGATCCAGTGCAGCTGCTACATTTTTTTCTAAAGTTTCTGTAGCTTTGTCTGTCATTGCTTCCGTCATAATTCTATTGATGGCATAGTCTGTCAAGCTCTCAATCAGCTTTGTTCCTCCGGAAAAAATATTTGCTCCAATGTAATCGAACACTTTATTTCTTCTGCTGTTAAACACAAAGCTATTTGCTACAACCTGCATTCTCTGGTTAATGGCAGCAATATTAGAATTCAAGGTTGCTGTAATAGTATTTAAATACTCATCAAACTTCTCCTGTGAGCCCTCACTAGTATCTGAAAGAATCTGTGCGATTTTCTCGTCTGTTTTCCAAAGATTTTCAATATCGAACACACAATTTCCACCGTGATTTCTCAAGGTTTTCATAATTTTATCTTTGAATGTATTGCATCTCTCAGCAATTGTTTCATCCAGAATCGTTTCAGGCACTGTTTTTGCGAGCTGTCTTTCAAGAGCATCACGAAGTTCTCTTATTTCTAATTCATCTATTTCAGTTTTTCCAATATTATCTTTCTTTACAGCAACAAATTTTCGATAGGACTTAAGCATTGGTTCCCAAAAGTTGCCAAGCAACATATCTTCACCTAATTTGTCTTCGATAGTATTCACAAGCTTATCTTCCAACTTCTTGAGACCAAGTGTTTTGCCCTTACAGGATTGTTCTACATACATTCTAATTAAGCCACGCTTATCACCAAAGGTATTAAGAAGTGGTCTTAACTGGGTCGTATAGTAATCTTTAACCTGCAGTACACTGTCCTTCGTGCTTTCGAATTTCTGCCTATCAAAATCATACTTAACTCGTTCAATTTCTTTTCCAGAATCGTCTTTAATTTTCTCTTTTGTCTTTATGATGCAATCTTCAATGTGTTCATTTGCACCTACATTCTTGAGACTCTCAACAAGGTCCCTATATTTAGGGTCATTAACTGTTCGGTAAGACAAAAAATTGTCAACATACTTGTCATATCTTTCTGCATCTTGCGCTCCAAGGTCTTCTCGAATTTTCTCTTTCAAGTATTCCGTTCCAACCATCAGACGCATTCTATCATTCTCGGACTCCTTCTTAGCCGATTTTTCAACAGTCTCCTGGAAGTCCACACGATTCATAAGGGCTGTCGCCGCCAATTTGGCGGTCTGGTAGTTAGCAGACAATTTGCCAAAAGCTTCCAGATTGACAAAAAGGTTAGGATTATTATTTACTTGCTGGAACATAAGTTGTGTTACGCACTGCATTAACATAATACGAGCGAAGTCAAGTGTACGCTTAACATCCGGGGTAAGCTTTTTCTCTACATCGTCTGTACCATCTATAATTCCTGCAGACATAGCCCTTCTCATAGTACCTGTTCTGAAGAAGCCATGACACATAGGTAACTTATCTTCGAATCTTTCACCATTCGTAAGCTGCCCATATCTTTTAATAAGGGCAATGATAGTTGCGTAGTTCTCCCCTTTTCCCTGTCGCATGTCAAATGTAGATTTTACCAATTGCTTATAAATATTGGCATAATTCTGATAATTCCCCATTAATGCCATCTGATCATGGTCAAGGATATTGACATTGCTCTTTTTATCTGCAATTTCCAGATCAATCTGCATAGGATCAAACGCCAATTTAGATTCAATTAAATTACCTCTTTCATCAGCCTTGCCTTTCTTTTCTTTATTTGAATAGTTGTCAATTACTTTTGTATCAGTAAAGAAAATGTCATCGAATTTGCTTACAACATCTTCGGATCTTGCATCCAGTAATTCTTTTTCATCTGCAAGTGAAGCCTGTAACTCTCTATATGCTTTCAAGGATTCTGCTTGATAAAGAGCAATATTTCTTTTGACTCTCTTTTTCAGCGTATTATGTCTTTTCAAAGCACGTCCGGATTCACTGAAATTTCCAAAACGTTTTGTAGCATATTTACCAACTTTTGACCAAAAGCCACTTCCTTCTAATATTTTATCCTTGACTTTTCTTGATTTTTCGATATCCTCCTGAGACTCAACTAAAAGCTTATATTCCCATGTATCTTTCTGTACCGGTTTCTTAATCTTTTTGATTTCTTTGCCCTGTTTTTCCTTTTCAGCAAGCTCGGAAACCGTTCCCGCATTCTCAGCGCGAAGATATTCCATTTCCTTTTTTAGGCCTTTATGCATATGACCAAAAATAGAATTCGTGTAAGAGAGCACATAATTAGGTGTTTCGTCCAAATAATCATAGGAAACCACGTATTTTCCGACTCTGTATGTATCCACTGGTTTCACAGCATCAACTTCTACAAAATCGTCAATTCCATTCTCATTTACACGCAGTTGCGTTTCATTCTCCACATACGGACTTTTCTTTTCCGTCAGCTTTTCAATTTTCTTTCTTGTTTTCTGGAAAATCTTGTGGCTCTTTCTGTTAGAACGAATTAAACTATTGGGATTTACTTTATCCAAAAGAATATTATTAAAAGAGCTGCCATAAGTTGACTCATATCTTTCCAGTCTTCGAATGTCTTCTGCTGATAACTCACCCTTTTTATACATTTCTAAACGCATGTCTTCAAGGGCTTTTTGTGTTTCACTCTGAACTGCGTTATATTTGTAAGTTCCATATGCAACTGCACCACCAGCCAAAATACCTGTAAGTAACATATCTTTATACCATTTCCTTTCACCAATTGCTGTATCTAGTCACTAGTTTTCATTTTGATTTGATTCATTTATATCTCGACTTCTCCAGTAAGCGACGCACGTTTTACATACTCCGTCTCCCAAACAACCCTATTACTTAATGCATGATCGATAAAGTCTTTCGCTTGTTCGTCCTGCGCTAGAAATTTTAATTTTTGAATCAAATTATCTGTATTAATAAGGTAATCCAATGCCCTGGTAAGGAAGCCCATAACAAGTGTGACTGCCTTTTTCTCTACGTAAAGATTGGATATTATATACTCACCCAACTTTTCGTCCGGTGTTATAAGCAAAATACCTTTCATATTTCCGTCTTTTGCAAGTACAAGGCTGAGCACCTTGTCCGCATTGTAAATATCAAAATCATGAATTGTTAAACCTTCATTCTTATCCATAAAATCATTTAATGCAGCTGTAGGAACCTCTTCGAGCCTAAAAATGTCTGCGTCGAATTCATCAGTCGTATCCTGTTCAGCCAAGAACGAATCTCTAATCAGATATCTGTCGATTTCGCCAATCGAAATCGCTTCTTCCCAGATATCAAAATCTCTTCGTGCCAACATGTAATCTAATACTTTTGCATCATCTATTTCAGCCGGATATTCTACAAACAGTACCTGATCACTTTCAGGCTCAACCTGTTTTACAATGTAATCAAGAAGTGCGTTTCCAATGCCCTGCTTCCTATATTCTTCAAATACATAAATCCAAGTCAGAACCGCTGCATCATCGTCTGTCTGTCTAACCACTTCAAAACCTTTGATTTCTTCGCCTTCTACAGCTCCGAAAATATGAGTCAGCCCAAAACCTGTTAATAATCCATCCGGAATATAATTCTGTAAAAGTTCCAACTCCTTTTCACCAAATGTCACTACTGAAATAGCCATCTTTTTCTCCCTTCATCTGCCAAGAATTTTCTTTGTTTTTCTTTTTGTTTATTTTCTTTATCTGTTACTGATTTTATTACCATATCTGTTGCAGTAATGTTGCATTTATATATTCTTTTTATGAATATTCCCGCAAAAATCCACTTAATCGTTTTATTTTAGCATGGCAAATCCAACAAATATCCAACAAATATTGGCTTTTTTAGACAATTTTTATAAATTTCCTGCCTTTTTATAAGCATCCATATACTGATTTATACAAGTGCGCAAATATGTTTCCATCGTGTCCACACCATTTGCGCGTTCCATTACATTATTCATCATATTTACACTATAAATTTTTATAACTGCATTTGTAAGCATCTGGTAATAGCCTGCCATCATTTCCCCGTAAGACCACTCGCCAAGGTCAGTCATGTATTTAGGTG
>JAKSSE010000046.1 GCA_024403255.1 Lachnospiraceae bacterium | reverse complement strand
AAGACTCAGGCTGATAATGATTCTCTTTACAATACACCTCCTTGCTACACCATCTATATCTGCGGTAAGGTATTCAAGTGGATTAAAAAGCAGGGTGGCTTAGAGGCAATTAAGGCAAACAACGAGAAGAAGGCTAAAATCCTTTACGATTTCCTTGATTCATCAGAAATGTTCAAGGGTACTGTAGTAAAAGAAGACCGTTCACTTATGAACGTACCTTTCGTAACTGGTAATGATGAGCTTGACGCTAAGTTTGTTAAGGAATCTACAGAGGCTGGTTTTGTAAACCTTAAGGGACACAGAACTGTAGGCGGTATGAGAGCTTCTATCTACAACGCAATGCCAATCGAGGGTGTTGAGAAGCTTGTTGAGTTTATGAAAGAGTTCGAAAAGAACAACAAATAAGGAGAAAAAATGTACAAGTATCATTGCTTAAACCCAATCTCACCAGTAGGTCTTGCAAAGCTTACTTCTGAGTATGAGAAAACTGAGAACTTTGATGACGCTGATCTTTGCCTCGTGCGTTCAGCAGTTATGCATGACATGGACCTTCCAAGCAAACTTCTTGCAGTAGGTCGTGCAGGTGCAGGTGTAAACAATATTCCTCTTGATAAGTGTGCAGAGGCAGGTGTTGTAGTATTCAATACTCCAGGTGCTAATGCAAATGCTGTTAAGGAACTTGTTTTAGCAGGTATGCTTCTTGCAAGCCGTGACATCATCGGTGGTGTTCAGTGGTGTGCAGACAATAAAGACCTTGCTGATATTGCAAAGCAGTCTGAAAAAGAGAAAAAGAACTTTGCTGGTACTGAGATTAAAGGCAAAAAGCTTGGTATCATCGGACTTGGTGCTATCGGTGTACTTGTAGCAAACTCAGCTATCCATCTTGGAATGGAAGTATATGGATACGATCCATACCTTTCAGTAAATGCAGCATGGGAGCTTTCACATAATGCTCATCATGTTACTGATGTAAACGAAATTTACAGAGAGTGTGACTTTATCACTATTCATGTTCCACTTCTTGACTCAACCAAGGGTATGATTTCAAAGGAAGCTATTGACCTTATGAAGCCTTCTACCGTTATTCTTAACTTTGCAAGAGATCTTCTTGTAGATGAAGATGCAGTAGTAGAAGCTTTATCAGCAGGTAAGATTAGAAAGTATGTAACTGACTTTGCTAACCCAACCACAGCTGGAAAGAAGGGTGTTATCCTTACTCCACACCTTGGAGCATCTACTGAAGAGGCAGAAGACAACTGTGCTGTAATGGCAGCTCAGGAGCTTATGGATTACGCTGAGAATGGAAACATTACTCATTCAGTAAATTATCCAGATCTTAACATGGGTATCTGCACTACAAAGGCAAGAGTTGCAGTAATGCACAAGAACGTTAAGGGTGTGATTGCTAAGTTCACAACTATACTTGGCGATGCTGATATCAACGTAGCCGGAATGTCAAACAGCTCAAAGGGAGATTTTGCTTATGCTCTTTTAGATGTTGACAGCGAAGTACCTGAGGCAGTTGTTTCAAAACTTAAAGCTATTGATGATGTAATCAGAGTACGTGTACTCTAATATTTTCAGGAGATAATAATGGCAAAAGTATTACCTTTTAAGGCAATACGTCCGGGGGAGGGCATGGGAGATAAAATCCCTGCCCTTCCTTATGACGTTTATAACGAAAAAGAAGCAAGAGCAGCAGTACAGGGTAAACCTGACTCATTTCTTAATATTGACCGTCCAGAGACTTTCTTTGAAGAAGGTCATGATATGTACGCTCCAGAAGTTTATGCTAAGGCAAACGAAGTGTTTAGAAGCATGATTGCTGATGGCAGATTCATTACTGAGGCAAAGAAGTGCTACTACGTTTATGAACTTACAATGGATGGCAGAGTTCAGACTGGTATAGTTGCTGCAAGCTCAATAGATGACTACGCAAATGGTGTGATTAAAAAGCATGAGAATACCAGAGAAGAAAAAGAGCAGGACAGAATACGTCACGTAGATGCTTTGTCAGCTCAGACTGGTCCAATTTTTCTTGCATACAGAAGTGACAAGACAATAGATTCTGTAGTTGAAAAATCGAAGGCTAAAGATGCTTTGTATGATATTACCACAGAGGATAATATTCGTCATAGAGCATTTATCATCGATGACGACGATGATATAGCTACCTTAGAGGATGCTTTTGCAAAGATAAACCAGATTTATATTGCGGATGGACATCACAGAGCAGCATCAGCTGTAAAGGTGGGATTTAAGCGTAGAGAAGCTCATCCTGATTTTGATGGAACAGAGGAGTTTAATTATTTTCTCTCAGTTTTATTCCCACATGATCAGCTTATGATTATGGATTACAACCGTGTGGTTAAAGATCTTAACGGGCTTACCGCAGATGAACTTACATATAAGCTTAAAGATATCTGTAATCTCGTTATGGCTTCAGATAAAGAAATTAAGCCTTCTAAAAAGGGTGAATTTTCAATGTATCTTGATGGCAAATGGTATCTTTATGCAATACCAGAAGAAAAGATACCTGCTAATGACCCAGTTAAGGCTCTTGATGTTTCAATGCTCCAAGATTATGTGTTAAATCCTCTTCTTGGAATATTGGATCCAAGAACTGATGACAGAATTGATTTTGTTGGCGGAATCAGAGGTCTTAAGGAACTTGTTAAAAGATGTAATGAAGACTGCAAGGTTGCATTTGCTATGTATCCTACACAGATAACAGAGCTTTTTGATGTTGCTGATGCAGGTCTACTTATGCCACCTAAGTCAACCTGGTTTGAACCAAAGCTTCGAAGCGGATTTTTCATTCACGAGATAGAAAGATAATTTATGTTTTATATTACAGCGGCACCAGATGAAATTGCAGAAAAAGTAGTAAATGAGGTTACCAAAAGGACCGGTTTTTTTGCAGATTATATAGATGGACTTTTGCCTAAAGTGCTCTCAGGAGCTATTGAAATTATAATAGCCATCATAATCTTTTTTATCGGTTCAAAGCTTATCAAATTTCTCCTTTCGGTTCTTGCAAAAGCGTGGGAGAAACATGATGTTGATAAGACAATTAGAACCTTCCTTAACTCGCTTATAAAAACAGCATGTTACATTTTGCTGGTGATGGTTATATTAAGCCTGTTTGGAGTGACCACAGCTTCAGCAATAGCGGTATTAGGTTCCGTAGGTATCACGGCAGGTCTTGCACTTCAGGGCAGCCTTTCAAACTTTGCCGGTGGTGTTTTGATTTTATTATTAAAACCTTTCACCGTTGGAGATTATATTATTGATAGTGGGTCAGGCTTGGAAGGTACAGTAAAAGAAATTGCTGTATTCTACACAAAGCTTTATACCGTAGATAAAAAGCTTGTAGTTATCCCAAATGGAATGCTTGTAACCAATGCTGTCACGAATGTTACCGGAACGACTAAACGTCTTATGGATTTAACGATATCAATTGATTATAGCGATGATATTAAGCTTGCTAAAACTATTCTTAAAAAGCTTGCTGAAGAAAATCACTACAGGGTTGATAGTGACATAAATGTCTTTGTAAAAGAGCTTGGAGATAGTTCGGTCGATTTGGGCTTTAGATACTTTGTTGCAGTAGATGATTACTGGGACGCAAGATGGAATATGCTTGAAGAAGTGAAACTTGCATTTGATGAGGCGCATATTACATTCCCATTCAAACAGTTAAATTTACATATGGAGAACGATGCAGATTAAAGGTTATACATTAGTAAAAAAAGAAGAATTAACAGATATCCATAGTGTTGGATATTATTTTAAGCACGACAAAACCGGAGCCAGAATTTCCTGTATAAAAAATGATGATGAGAATAAGGTCTTTTATATTGGCTTTAGAACTCCATCAATAAATTCTACTGGAAATGCCCATATTCTTGAGCATTCCGTGTTATGCGGCTCTGATAAATATCCGGTAAAAGATCCTTTTGTAGAACTTGCAAAGGGTTCACTTAATACATTTTTGAATGCAATGACCTATCCAGATAAGACTGTTTATCCGGTAGCATCATGCAATAATAAAGATTTTGAAAATCTTGTAGATGTATATCTTGACGCTGTTTTTCATCCAGCAATTTATAAGCACGAGGAAATTTTCCGTCAGGAAGGCTGGCACTACGAGTTAGAGGATAAGGATTCCCCTATAACTATTAACGGTGTAGTTTATAACGAGATGAAGGGAGCTTTTTCTTCACCAGAAGATGTGCTTGCAAGAATTAATTTAAACAGTACCTATCCTGATACTGGATATGGTTTTGAGTCCGGCGGAGATCCTGAATATATTCCTGACCTTTCTTACGAGCAGTTTTTGGATTTCCATAGAACTTTGTATCATCCATCAAACTCTTATATCTATTTCTATGGCGATATGGATATGGAGGAAAAGTTAAGAAAGCTCGATGAAGAGTATCTTTCAAACTACGATTATCTTGAGGTTGATTCTAAAATAAAAAGACAACCAGCGTTTGATAAGATGCATGTTTTGGAAGAAGAGTATGCGATAGCTGCTGATGAGTCAGAGGAGGATAATACATATTTTTCTCTCAACTATTCATGTGGTGAAATTACAAATTATAAAGAAGTTGCGGCAATGGAAATCATTGATGAACTTCTTATAAATTCACCAGCTGCACCACTTCGTATTAACCTTATGAAATCTGGTATCTGCAAGGATGTTATGGGCGGATATGATGCAGGCACCATGCAGCCTTCATTTACAATAACTGCAAAAAATTCAAATAAAAAAGATGCAGAGGAATTTCTTGCGATAGTTAAATCTACAATCTCAAATGCGATTAATGAAGGTCTGGATAAGACCATGATTGAGGGCATTTTAACTCAGAATATTTTTAAGGCTAAAGAGGCAGATACAGGCCGTTATCCAAAGGGGCTTTTGTATGGCCTTGGGACACTTGATACATGGCTTTATGATGATGATATGCCATTTGATACCCTTTGGGAAATTACAATCTGGGAAGAACTTTTAAAAGAAAATGGCACAGGTTATTTTGAGCAGCTTTGTAAAAAATATCTTTTGGATAATAACCATGCAAGTTTTGTGACTTTATCTCCAAAGAAAGGCAAGGCAACTTTGGATGAAGAAAAGCTTGCAAAAAAACTTGCTGATTACAAATCCACTTTATCAGAAAAAGAAATTGAAGACCTGATAAAAGCTACATCTGATTTGAAAGAATATCAGGCATCTGGTGATGCGAAGGAAGATCTTGAAAAGCTTCCTATGCTCACAAGAGATGATATTAAAAAGGAGGCACTTCCACTTTCAAATATCGAAATTAAAGAAGGCGATATGATTTCTGTTTATCATGATTATGATACAAACGGAATTGATTATCATAGCTTCTATTTTGAGGTTACTGATTACTCTGCACAGGAGCTTTTGACACTTGCACTTTGCCTTTCTGCTATCGGATTTATGGACACAAAAAAGCGAAGCTACGGTGATGTCTATAATGAGAGCAATCTTCGAGCAGGCGGTATGGCAATCAGAATAACTGAGTTTGCTTCTTCGACAGATGATTCGTACAGAATTTTTGTAAATGCCAAGTTTAAGGCATTATATGAAAAGGCTAAGACAAGCGCTGATCTTATAAAAGAAGTGCTTCTTGAGACAGATTTTTCTGATAAAGAAAGATTCCATCAGCTTGTCATGGAAGCAAGAAGTAATATGGAAATGGGTCAGTCTCAGGCTGGTCATCAGTTTGCATCAAAAAGAGCGGCAGCAGGATTTTCAAAACTTGCAAGACTTCAGGAATTCTATGAGGGTTATGAGCTTTATAAGGAGACCTGCAGAATAGATGATAATTTTGATGAGCTTGTGGATGAATGCTTTAAGTCTTTCGAAAAGATAGTAGAGCGTACTTTTGTAAAAGAAAGAATGATTGCTGGGTTTACCTGTGAAAAGGATAAGAAAGATGAGATAGCAAAGCTTTCTTTTGATTTCATGAACAGTTTCCCATCAGGCGAAAAGTGTGGGGAAATGAATCCACCAGAGGTTAAAGTTATAACTGAGGGATTATATGATGCATCTGGAGTTGTATATGTATGTCGTGCCGGCGAGTTTATGTCGAAAAATCTGCCATATACTGGTGCATTAAGTGTACTTAAAGTTATTCTCTCTTATGATTATCTTTGGATAAATATAAGAGTTCAGGGCGGAGCATATGGCTGCATGAGCCAGTTTGCAAGATCGGGAAAAGGTATTTTGGTTTCATACCGTGATCCTAACCTTGAGAAGACAAATGATGTGTTCGAAAAGACTCCTGGATATTTAAGAAACTTTGATGCAGATGATAAAGATATGACAAAATATGTCATCGGCTGTTTTGGTGATTTGGATGCGCCAAAGTCTGCAAACAAAAAAGCTGACCGTTCAATGGCTGCATATTTCACAAACCTTACTTATGAAGATATCCAAACGTCAAGAGATGAGGCAAGATGTGCAACCGCTGAGGATATTAGAAACCTTGCACCTTACATTGAAGCTATGCTTGAAACGGGAGCTATGGTCGTAGTTGGAAATGAAGATAAGATTAAAGCATCAGATCTTTTAGAGGTTAAGGAGCCATTAAAGCAGTGATGGAAATGGATACATTAAAAAGCGGCTTTTGCTCGATTATTGGAAGACCTAACGTTGGTAAGTCTACCCTTATGAATAATATCATTGGGCAGAAAATAGCAATCACATCAAATAAGCCACAGACTACCAGAAATAAAATACAGACTGTTTATACCGATGAAGAGGTAGGTCAGATAGTTTTTGCAGATACTCCAGGTATTACAAAGGCTAAAAATAAGCTTGGTGAGTACATGGTTGGTGCTGCAAATCAGGCCATGAAGGATACAGATGTCATTCTTTATCTGGTTGAGGCTGATACTTTTATTGGACCTGCAGATGAGGGAATAATTTCATCCTTAAAAAGAGAGAGTGCTCCAGTTATTCTTGTCATAAACAAAATTGATTCTATTTCAAAGGACAAGCTTCCTGAAGTTATTATGGCATTTAAGGACAAGCTTGATTTTGCAGAAGTGGTGCCGGTTTGTGCAAGAAGCGGAGAAAATGTTGATACTTTAATTGAGCAGATTTTTAAGTATCTTCCATATGGACCTTTTTACTTCGACGTTGATACTGTTACTGACCAGCCAATGAAGCAGATTGCAGCTGAGATCATCAGAGAAAAGGCACTTCATGCTTTGGATAAAGAGGTTCCTCATGGTATTGCGGTTGTGATTGATCTTATGAAGGAACGCCCAGGCAAAAACTTTATGTATGATATCGAGGCTACTATTATCTGCGAAAGGGAATCTCATAAGAGAATTATCATTGGAAAAGGCGGCGAGATGCTTAAAAAGATTGGCACAAATGCCCGCTATGAAATAGAAAAGATGACTGAGGCAAAGGTGAACTTAAAGCTTTGGGTTAAGGTTAAAGAGAACTGGCGTGAGTCAGATTATCTTGTTAAAAACTTTGGATACGACAAAAAGGATTATCAGTGAAAGACAGCATTACTCTAACAGGAATAGTATTACAGGCGACTCCTGTGGGAGATTATGATAAAAGGCTGGTAATACTTACCAAAGAAAAAGGCAAAATCACAGCGTTCGCAAGAGGGGCAAGAAGGCCAAGCTCACAGCTTTTAGCAGCATCGAACCCTTTTGCTTTCGGGGAGTTCGATTTGTTCCCAGGAAGAGATGCATATACTTTGCAACGAGCAAGAATTTCTGAGTATTTTAGAGAGCTTGCTACAGATTATGATATGGCATGCTATGGTTTTTATTTTACTGAAGTTGCAAATTATTACAGTTTGGAAAATGCGGATGATAAGGAACTACTTAAGCTTGTTTATCAATCGCTGAAAGCTTTGGCATCTGGTAAGTTTTCCTTAGAACTTGTTCAAAGGGTTTTTGAGTTTAAGGTCATGGGGATAAACGGAGAGTATCCAGATGTTTTCTCCTGCGTCTGTTGTAAAAAAAAGGAGAACTTAAAGCTTATAAATTTAAATAAAGGCGGCTGTGTTTGCGAAGACTGCAAGGATAAGGTTGGCGGAATAGAATGTTCAGACAGTGCGATTTATACTATGCAGTTTGTGCTATCGTCATCTATTCAAAAGCTTTACACTTTTAATCTGACGAAGGAGGCATTGGAAGAGTTTTCGAATTTGGTTGAATCGATGAAAAGACTCTATATGCCACACCCATTCAAGTCGCTTGATATGATTACTAAATTGTGATAATCTTTTTTAATATTTTGTAGGAAAGAGGCAGACGATGAAAAAGACAGTTTTAGCAATGCTGGTTTTAGCAGTATTTATGCTTACTGGATGCTCATTAACAGATGCGGTTAAGGGCGCTTCTGGTGGTGCAATGACAGGAGTAGACACACTTAAGCTTACAAAAAGTGGTGTTGAGCTTGAAGAATATAGCAAAGAAGCCGGGGCATCAGCAGAAGAAATTGAGACATTTGTAAAGAATGAAATTGGTTCTGTGCCAGGCGTAAAGCTTGAAAAGTGTGCAGAAAAAGATGGCAAAATCTGTGTGAAAACTTCATATGACAATATGATTACCTATAGTGAGTTCACAGGATATGGACTTGGTTACGGCACAGTTTTAGATGGAAGACTTAGTGGTCTTTCTTTTGGAGAAATGATGTATAGCGTTGAAGACTCTGTTGTTACTTCAAACAATTACTCTATCAACGATACAGATAAGTATGCTGCAGTTTACCAGACAATTACAGTTTTGGTACCAGGTGAGATAACTGCAATCTCTGATACAGCAGCGGTATGCGGAAAGTCCACCGCTTATGTTCACGCAAATGAGGACGGAAGTCCTGTAATTATAATCTACAAGTAAGGAGAGAAAACATGGAAAAGACTATGGACAAAATTGTTGCCCTTGCTAAGGCTAGAGGCTTTGTTTATCCAGGATCAGAAATCTACGGTGGTCTTGCTAATACCTGGGACTACGGTAACCTTGGGGTTGAGCTTAAAAATAACGTAAAGAAGGCTTGGTGGCAGAAATTCATTCAGGAGAACCCATACAACGTTGGTGTTGATTGCGCTATCCTTATGAATCCACAGACTTGGGTTGCATCAGGTCATCTTGGCGGTTTCTCAGATCCACTTATGGATTGTAAAGAATGTAAAGAGAGATTTAGAGCAGACAAGCTTATCGAGGATTTTGCAGCAGAGTCAGGTAAGGCACTTCCTAAGCCAGTAGATGCATTTTCTCAGGAAGAGATGAAAGAGTACATCGAGGAAAATAACATTGCCTGCCCTTCATGTGGAAAGCATAACTTTACTGATATTCGTCAGTTTAACCTCATGTTCAAGACCTTCCAGGGTGTAACAGAGGATGCTAAAAATACCGTTTACCTTCGTCCAGAGACTGCACAGGGTATCTTCGTAAACTTCAAGAATGTACAGCGTACTTCAAGAAAGAAAGTTCCATTTGGTATTGGTCAGATTGGTAAGTCATTTAGAAACGAAATCACTCCTGGTAACTTTACTTTCCGTACCAGAGAGTTTGAGCAGATGGAGCTTGAGTTCTTCTGTAAGCCAGGTACTGATCTTGAGTGGTTCCAGTATTGGAGAGCGTTCTGCCGTGACTGGTTACTTTCACTTGGTATTAAAGAAGATGAGATGAGACTTCGTGACCATGATCCAGAGGAGCTTTGCTTCTACTCAAAGGGAACTACCGATATCGAGTTCTTATTCCCATTTGGATGGGGCGAGCTTTGGGGTATTGCTGATAGAACTGATTACGACTTGACTCAGCATCAGAATACTTCTGGTGAAGATATGAATTACTTCGATGATGAGGACAACTCAAAGTATGTTCCTTACGTAGTTGAGCCATCACTTGGTGCTGACCGTGTTACTTTGGCTTTCCTTTGCGCAGCATACGATGAGGAAAATATCGGTACTGAGGATAAGCCTGATGTACGTACAGTACTTCACTTCCATCCAGCACTTGCACCAGTTAAGATTGGTGTGCTTCCTCTTTCTAAAAAGCTTTCTGAAAATGCAGAGAAGATCTTTATGGATCTTTCAAAGAAGTGGAACTGTGAATTTGATGATCGTGGAAACATTGGAAAGAGATATCGCCGTCAGGATGAAATCGGTACACCATACTGTGTAACTTACGACTTTGATTCAGAGGAAGATGGTTGTGTAACAGTACGTAATCGTGACACCATGGAGCAGGTTCGCATGCCAATCGCTGACCTTAAAGCCTACTTTGAAGAGAAGCTTGCATTCTAATCTTTTTATTGATTTGAAATAATAACGAAAATAAGCCCATAATTTGGGCTTATTTTTTTGCGAAAAATTCAATTATACCTTGAAAAATAAGGGCGTTGTGCTAATATATTCTATGTGCGCTTTGCATAGCGCAGAGCGTAATTATCTAAATTTAGGAGGAAATTAAAATGGCAAAATGGGTATATACCTTCAAAGAAGGTAACATGACCATGCGTAACCTTCTCGGTGGTAAGGGTGCAAACCTCGCTGAGATGACTGAAATTGGTCTTCCTGTACCTCAGGGATTCACCATCACTACCGAGGCTTGTACTCAGTATTATGAGGATGGTCGTAAGATCAATGACGAGATTATGTCGCAGGCTATGGACGGCGTAAAGTGGATGGAAGAAGTTAACGGAAAGAAGTTCGGCGATCTTCAGAACCCACTCCTTGTATCAGTTCGTTCAGGTGCTCGTGCATCAATGCCTGGTATGATGGATACCATTCTTAACCTTGGTCTTAATGACGAGGTAGTAGAAGCTATGATCAAAGGTAACGATGATCCTGCATTCGCTCGTTTCGTATATGACTCATACAGAAGATTCATCCAGATGTTCTCTGATGTAGTTATGG
>JAKSSE010000045.1 GCA_024403255.1 Lachnospiraceae bacterium | reverse complement strand
CTGTACTCTCCTGCAGCAAATACGCTCATGCTCATACCAAGAGTCATAGCTGCTGCAAGGATTAATGCAAATAACTTTTTCTTCATTTCTTTAATCCTTTCTGTTTGTGAAACTAGAATATTTCGTGCATCCAATATTTAATAAGACCAACTACAGTACCATGACCACCTGTTCTTGGAAGTTCATATGACTCAGTGTTCTTATTATCAATAGTGAAAGTAGTAATCTTCCACTCTTTAGGATCATTAGAGTTCTTTGTAATGTTTATGTTGGTACATACATAAGAACCATATACAAACTTATTCTCGCCTTCTTCGTTAACTACCTTCTCGGTAATATCGTAGTCAGCAAACATAAGCTTTCCGTTCTTGATTACGTACTTATTAAGATCTTTAATCTTACCACTCCAAAGGTTATTGTTATTTGTCTTAGCTAAAGTCTCATACTTAGGATTTGAAACTGGGTTTCCGTTATCATCAACTTCAACTAAAGTATCCTTTGTAAGTTTGTAGTTACCAATCTTCTTACCAGTAACCTTCTCAGTAAGTTCGAGTGTAATGAATGCTTCGTCATTTGCACCATTCTGGATTGAATCAACGCCGCCTTCAACGGTCCACCAGTTCTTTAAGATTTCAACATCTACATATCCACCACCGAAGTTGTTAAGAGTGAAATCGTAGGTTGTAGGACCGCCCTCGGTAAGACCACCAGTAACTATTGGCTCATATCCTGTATCTCCACCAATCATATCTGGATTAAATACATTACCGCCGTTATCAAGTGGCTTCTTTACTCCATTTAAGGTGTAGTTATCGTAGTCATACTGGAAGATTGACCAGCAGCTCTGACGCTCCATTACCTTATAAGTAAAGTCTACATATTTGCCATGATATCCACCAAGATCTCCGTTAAAGATACCTGATTTTGGAAGTCCAGTAATTGTAATCTCCCAGTTATCAGCCTGATGAATATCAAAACTTGCTTTCTTTCTCTTCTGGATGCCAGTTTCACCAGTTGATGTGGTGTAGTGAATCTTCTGATCATCTGGAAGGTTCTCGTAATTATCACCAAGAACTATCTCAGGCCAGCACTGATCCCAGGTCTGTCCACCGTTTGGTGAAACATAAAGGGTAGCCATAACTTCCCAAGCCTCTGGATACTTTGTACCAGGTCTAAATAAAGTAGGATCTGTAACTTCTACACTAGGATCAATTAATCTCTTAGACTGATCTTTTAATGTAGTATCGTTTTCTACGAGATAGTACTTCTTCTTAACATGGATAGAAACTGTCTCTGGCTTCTTAGCATTTGTAAGAGTAATGGTTCCTTCAGCTACCTTAACTGGATCACCATTAATTACCTGAACAAAGCCTTCAACTTCATTTTCAACTACATAGTAGCTGCAGTCATTTCCATTTTCATCTTTTCTAGGAAGTGAATCCCACTTGTAAGCAAACTTATTGCCCTTTGTTAAGGTTACATCATCACCATACTGCTTGTCAGTACCATTTACAGACTGCATAAGCTTAACAGTAATTGAATCTGGAATCTCATTATTTGGAAGATCAGATGTTCCATCAGCTGCTACCCACTTCTTCTCAACAGTAATTGAAGTAGCATCAGTATTCTTGAATACAAGTGATGACTCATCAACTGGATCTACGAGCATTTCTGGTATAGTTACATTCTTTTTATCTTCAATCTTTGAGTAAGTATTCTTATAGTAAACGCTTGAAGCATTGTACTTATTACCAGTCTTTGTAACGGTAGTCTTTATAATATAAGCGGTATCATCACGAGATATTCTAGAATTATTTATCTCATCTTCCTTAATGAAGTACCAGTGATCACCTATATCTGAATCCTTGCTGTAAGAGATTTTGTCAAATGAGATATTTGCACCATTATTCTGTACAGTCTGAATTTTTGTAGGAACTCCAGAAACAATTTCATATAAGGTGAAATTGAACTTCTCATTAGCAAGAGGAGTACGTCCATCTACAGTCTTTGTAGCAGTAAGCTGTGCTGCAAAAGGAATTGTTGTACCAGTAAAGTCAGTTCTATGTGACTCACCGTTGATTTCTACGTTCTTACCAATGAAGTTACCATTACCATTGTTAATCCTGATAGATGCATCAGGAGCAAGGATAATACCACAAACCTGAGAACCATTAATGGTAAGGTCATTTCCGATATTATAGAAGTTCCAGATTATCTTACCACCTGAGAATTCTACTACCTCGGCTCTGTCAACTTCCTTCTTTCCATCAAAGATAACCTTTGTTTCCTGTGGAAGATTAAGCCATCCAGAATAACCTTTACAGTTAACGTTTACGATGATAGCACCCTGCTTAGCATTACCAACATAGTTTCCGCTTCCATCATAGGTCTCAAAACCTGTAAATCTGATTGGAGTACCAGAAATATTGTTAAGTTCCTGAGCGGTCATGTTATAGTAACCAGCTGAATCAGGATCAGTAAGTCTTATAGATCTATTATTCTGATCTCTAAAGTCAGCAACAGTATTGACATTACCCTGTGAAGCAAGGTTTGCAGAAATCTCCTTAACTTCATTATAAACCTGACCTAAATCAATGAAAGGAGCACTGCCTGTATCTTTATCTTTTACCACATATTTAGCAGCCTGCCATGCAGTAATATTATTATCACTAACCTTTAAGTAATTTTTCTGCCAGTTTGATTCTGTATAAACGTTTGAACCAACTGCAAGAACTCTTTCTGCTGGCTGTCCATCTTTTCCAGTACCACGACCTTCTTCTGGAAGATTACCGATATGTGCTGAATTCTGGATATATGATACTTCTGGAATAGCATAGTTCTTTGAATGAGTACCCCAGTTATTAGTATTAGTGTAAAGATTCTTACATAATACGTTACCGTTTGTATGAACATTAAGTCTTGCAGTATCGAAAGCTACAATGTGGAAAGAGGAAGCAACAGCTCCCATTGCTCCTCTATCATTTCTATATCTGGCATACTCATCAGTTAAGAAAGCATTCTGGGTATCATTTGTCTTATACTCAAAATAACCTGCATAGGTGCCATTCTCTAAATTAGAATTGCCCTTGCTTGCCTTAGTGAAGGTATAAACTGAGAATGAATCAGTAGCGAAATTAATGTTACTGTATTCATCAATATCCTGAGTACCAAGTACTTCAGCAGAACCATCATCCTTAATATGGGTAATGGTCATTTCTTCCTGCTCAAATTCATTATTAAGGAACTGAACATCTACAGTAACTTCAGCCTTAGGCTCGATTTCTTCGCCATTAAGCATGAAGCAGATATCAAGTGACTTATAAACTTCTGCCATTGGCTTATCTGATTCTTCTGAAGCCTCTTCTGCATCGCCTTCTTCTTTTTCTTCAGTATCTTCTGAAACAAGTTCTGCGCCAGTTTCTTTTGCTACTGCCTTAAGCTGAGCATCAGTAAGCTCAACTTCTCTAACAACAAGCTCTGCCTCTTCTGGAATTTCAGCAAGACCGTTGTAGGTTACAGTTACGATATATTCGTCAGTCTGAACAGTCTTTGTGAAGATCTGCTCAGCAAGATTTGTCTTAGCATTAGGATCAGCCTTGTCGAGTTCTGCGATTTCTTCCTCGGTAAGTTCGCGCTTTTCTACACAGTCCTCAGTGTGATTATGCTCTTTAAGCTCAAGAAGCTCACAGGTGAGGTTGCCATATTCATCGAAGCAATACTCATCATGCTCATGAAGCTCATTTTCACCACATACAAGAACCTTCTTAAGTTCATAGCAAGAATCATCATGAGTATGATACTGACCAGCAAGAGGAGCTTCAGCATCATCAATGATTTCGATATCATCATCTAAAATTGGCTCATCCTCGAAGATTTCTTCGTCAAGAATCTCATCATCTATAATCTCTTCGTCAAGGATTTCATCGTCAATAATTTCGTCATCAATGATGTCATCCTCGAATACTTCCTCGAGATCACAAACGAGAACTTCAACTTCCTCATAGCATGATTCATCATGTACATGATCTTCAACTTCTTCCAATGGGCAGATAAGCTCATTGTCATCGTTGTAACAGTACTGATTATGCTTATGCACTAAATAATCTGCATAACCACAGATAAGGATTTCATTTCCATCCTCGTCATAGCCATAACAGTCATCTGTATGCTGATGTAAGTTTACAGTTTCATCACAAACAATCACTTTGTTTGTGTGGTTCAATGCAGAACCGAAGTGGCGAATACTAAAGAATACGCCAACTGCAACTGCAACTGCAAAGCATCCAGTGAAGATTACTCCTAATCTTCGTCTGTTCTTCTTCTTTACAAGCTCTTTAGATACGCTTGCAATGTTGTTTTCCTGCTTCTTGTTCATCTTGTTCACTGTCTTTACCTCTTTTACTTGACTTGACCAAGTGATTCGAAGGGCCAAAGTCTTAATGCAACCCTTCCTATTATCATTTCATCTGCTACACAACCGACTGCAGTATTTCTTGAATCAATACTGGTGGCTCTATGGTCACCCATAACAAAGTAACGTCCATCTGGCACCTGATACGGCAATGCTATATCGCAGTCACCAAAAGCATATTCTGCAACGTACGGCTCTTCGAGTTTGTTTCCATCAACATATACCCTGCCGTCTGCATCTATATCTACCCACTGCCCTGATGTGGCAATTACTCTCTTAATAAGTATGTTGTTATCATAATAGAAAGCTACAACGTCATTGGTTTTACAATCTGTATGACTGATTGCAATTACAATATCATCTCTCATAAGAGTGTTTGACATACTCATACCGTCTACCTGAAGTACTGGCAAAAGCGTCATAGCGATGATAACTGCAAGAGCTGCTACTACTATGATCGTTACAATTACATTTCTTAATACACGACCAAAGCTTTTTTGATAGTTGTAGCTTCTAAGTTCCATTTCCATCTCTTCAACGGATGGCATATAGACATTCTTAGAACTTCCTTTGCTCAAAACTATTCTTTCCTTTTTTAGTGGCCCTGAAGCTCACTTATTAATAAATCCTTTTCGTCGAGCTTGCCTTTTAATCTGGCAATGAGGGCATCCTTGTCATCAAGCTTTCCCTTCAATCTTTCGATTGTGGCATCCTTATCATTAAGTTTGCCTTTTAATCGTTCAAGCTGCTCATCCTTCTCATCAAGCTTATCCATGAACCTTTTCAGAGAAGTAGTCATTTTATCTATGTAATCAACCTGGGAAGCTTTATCTGTCTCAAGCTGACTGACTTTTCTTGTCTCGGTAAGAAGCAATTGGATTACTTCAACTTTACTTAATTTATTTAATGAAGAACCTGCCAAAATCTGCTCCTAATTATTTGTACGGCAAAAGGCGAACCACACAGTTCACCTCTCCCGATAAAATTTTTACTCTAGTCTTACTTATATATTAGAGCTTTTTTTCACTTTCGCAACAATTTTCGTAAAAAAAACAAGCAAATATTATACGTTTTGTCTATTTTGTCTTGTTGTTGTGCTTTCTATTTGTGCACTTTTACAGTGTAATTTCAGTGCCATCCACCCAGATTCGCTCTAAATCATAGAATTCACGGTCTTCCTCTGTGAATAAATGAACTACTACATCACCGTAATCCATCAAAATCCAGGTTGAATTTCTATGACCTTCAATAGCTTTAAGCTCTGCACCAGCTTTATGAAGCTTTTCATCAACTTCATCTTTCATCGCTTCAATCTGATTTTCATTAGCAGCTGAAGCTATTACAAAATAGTCTGCAATTGGGCTTACTTCTTTAATATCGATAACTTTAATGTCGATACCCTTTTTTTCATCCAAAGCATCATATGCTACTTTTGCCAATGTTTTTGAATCTGCCATTTTAACCTCAATGATTTTTCTCTAATAAATATTTGTAAGCATCAACCGTATGTGGGTCAAGCGGCTGATTTTTAACTGCCACATAATCAATCGAATGCTTAAGTATAAATTCCGTAGCACCCTCAAGACTGATAAACGAAAGTTCTCTCGCTTCATCAAGACAAGGTATCTTCTTTCTATTTGGCTCGATAAAGTCAGAAATATAAACCACCATATCAAGTTCGCTCATATCAACGCATCCAGTAGTATGAACTTCAATTGCATGTAAGATTTCTTCATCATCAATGCCATACTTTTCTCTTGCAAAGTATGCGCCAAGCTTTCCATGTAAAAGCTGAGGTGATTCCTCTTCTATAGAAGTAACAGGAATTTTCTTCTTTTCACAAATCTCAAGCTTTTCCTTATCAGAAAGATTTTTCGCACAGTCATGTAAAAGTCCTGCAATCATGGCCTGTTTCATGTCTAAGCCATAATGCATCGCCAAAGCAGCACACATATAAGTCACGCCACGAACATGCTCAAAACGATCCTTATCGACATACTTTTTGACCTTTTTCTCTATTCTATGAAGGTCGGGGTCACTAAACATAATTATAAATTCCTTTTTCTTTTATATATGAATAAACTTCTTTGGGAACAAGGTGCTTCCATTCTTCACCTGATTTTATCAGATTTCTTATCATAGTAGATGAAATATCCATCTTCGGTGATGATAAAGGAAGAAATGTTCCATTTAATTCTTTTGATAACTTATCAAGCTTTTTTGTAAAGCTATCGGATTCATCTGAATTAGCTCTTTGTCCAACAAGCATTGTAGCTTTTTGACATATAATCTCTGGGTTAACCCAAGTTGGAAACATATCCAGGGAATCTTCACCCATGATAAAGAAAAGTTCATCACATGAATACTTTTCCTTATATATAGAAAGAGTTTTATAGGTATAAGTCTGCTCCACCTGCTCCATCTCAAATAAATCAAGCTCAAAATTATCATAATTTGAAATGACAGCCTTTACCATATTAACCCTGTCTTCATTGCTTGCACCAACTGCAAGCATTTTATGAGGAGGTCTTCCTGTGGGCATTACAAGGATTTTATCAAGGTGATAATCTTTTAATGCAGAAAGTCCCAGCTCAATATGAAGATTGTGAAGAGGATTAAAGCTTCCTCCAAGGATTCCGATTTTTGCCATTATTTTGGTAATTCAATTACTGGTTTTTTAGCTGGCTTATAAAGAACTATTTTCTTTCCAATAACCTGTACAAGCTCTGCTTTAATTCTTTCAGCCATGGTTCTTCCCATCTCTTTAGGATCATCAAGGCAGTTCTGAAGTACAGAAACTTTTATAAGTTCTCTTTTATCAATAGCTTCTCTGGCTGCCTCAACCACTTCAGGGGTAAGAGCGCCTTTTCCAATCTGAACAACTGCCTGTTCTTTAGAAGCTAAGCTCATTAAATATGCACGCTGTTTACTAGTCATATCTACTCCGAATAATAATCAAACTGAAGGCCATACATCTGAACAGTGTCACCTTCATTTATTCCTGCTTTCTCAAGCTCTTTTAAAATGCCCTGTTCTTTTAGGAACTTCTGGAAGAACAAAAATCCCTTGTCTGAATCAAGATTGGTATAACCAAGCATCTTTTCAATCTTAGGGCCTTCAACAACAAAAAGTCCTTCTTCTGGATTTTCAACAGTGTATGGCTCTTCCTTGAACATAAGACTTGATAAATCAAAATCTGGTTCGTAGGTTATTGGTGCATCAGGAAGGCTCTTGACTAAATCATATACCCTATACAAAAGTTCTTTAACACCCTGTCCTGTTACAGCCGATATAAAGAAAATCTCAATATCATCGCCAAACTCCATGCGAAGAAGTTCTTCTACTATATCCTTATCATCGCAGACATCCATTTTATTTAATGCAATAACCATAGGCTTTTTCATGATATTTTCATCATATTTTAAAAGCTCATTGTTTATTGCCTTAATATCGGAAACAGGATCACGTCCCTCAACTGATGCTCCATCAACAAGATGAATCATAACCTTACATCTGTCAATATGGCGTAAAAACTCATGTCCAAGTCCAACACCTTCTGACGCGCCTTCAATGAGTCCAGGAATATCAGCAATTACAAATCCATCCCCATCTAAATCAACTACTCCAAGATTTGGGTGAAGCGTTGTAAAGTGATAGTTTCCAATCTCTGGTCTTGCATTTGTAACTCGGCTAAGGAAGGTGGATTTTCCAACATTAGGAAAACCAACAAGGCCAACATCCGCAATAGTTTTAAGCTCAAGGATTACTTCAAGCTCAATAGCAGGTCCACCTGGTTTTGCGTAGTTTGGTGCCTGCATTGTAGATGTTGCGAAATGCTGATTTCCAAGACCACCACAGCCACCATTTAAAACTGTAGTTTTCATGCAGTCACCAGACATATCTGCAATGATTTTGCCAGTTGCTGCTTCCTTTATAACAGTTCCTTCTGGGACTTTAATAGTGATGGATTCACCATTTTTGCCGTGTTTATTCTTTTTTCCGCCTTCTTCTCCGGACTGAGCAGCGAATTTATACTTATGACGATAGTCAGATAAGGTGTTTAATCCCTTATCAACCTCAAATATAACATCTCCGCCTTTTCCACCATCGCCGCCATCTGGGCCGCCATTTGGAACATACTTCTCCCTGCGGAAAGAAACATGTCCATTTCCGCCTTTTCCGGATACTATTAAAATTTTAGCTTTATCTGCGAAACTCATAATCTTTTTAATAAAACTTTTTAATGAAAAAGCGCCCAACAAAAGTTGGACGCCTTAAAAGCTCTTAGTTCTCTACTGGGTAGACATTTGCAGTCTTCTTGTCGCGGCCCTTGCGCTCGAAGCGAAGGATTCCGTCTGCAGTAGCGAAAAGTGTATCGTCACCGCCAAGACCAACGTTGAGACCTGGATGAATCTTGGTTCCACGCTGTCTGTAAAGAATATTTCCTGCTTTTACAAACTGTCCGTCTGCTCTTTTTGCACCAAGTCTTTTAGCTTCTGAATCACGACCGTTCTTGGTAGATCCAACACCCTTCTTGTGTGCAAAGAACTGAAGGTTTAAATTAAGCATTTCTACACCTCCGTGTACTTCAAATTAATGTATGATTCATAATCTTTAGCAAGTCCGTTCATTCCTAAATCAAGGGACTTAACCAGTAACATAGCTTCATCTGATAAATCTTCTTCGAAGATGATATCGAGTAAGCCTTCTTCTTCGTTCGTTGTGATTTTCATCTTATCGCCAGCAAACTTTTCAATCGAATTGATTGTGTTTATTGCAAGCATCGATGCTGCACAGCAAACAAGATCTTCACCCTTAGGAGCACTATTTGCATGACCGATAAAGTTAAATCCTTTATACTTGCCAGCTTTATCCTTGCGAAAGACTACGTAAATCATGGTCCTAAGCGTTAATCTTTTCGATCTTTACTTTAGTGAAAGCCTGTCTGTGGCCGTTCTTTTTGTGATAGCCTGACTTTCTCTTGTACTTGTAAACAATGACCTTCTTACCGCGGCCCTCTTCAACTACTGAAGCGGTAACGGTTGCTCCTGCTACAACTGGAGTTCCGATTTTCATTGAATCTCCACCAACTGCAAGAACCTGATCAAAGGTAACAGTTTCACCTGCTGCTACACCAAGCTTCTCAATGGTAATGATATCGCCCTCGGCAACTTTGTACTGTTTACCACCGGTTGCAATTACTGCGTACATATGGCACCTCCTATTATCATTACTCGCCGGATTTGGCGGCATACTAAATGCACTTATACCTCTCCGTGCGGCATACTGTAAAATAATACCTTCTGAAAGTATGTTTGTCAATCAAAAATTTGCGAAAATAGCGGCTTTTTTGTCTTTTTTCGTGTTATTTCGCATAATCCAAGGCTAGTTAGCCCTAAAACCTGGATTCCAATGTGATCATTTTTAGCAAATGAGGCAAAGTCTGACAAAAGCTTATTCTTACTTTTATCTTCTTTCATATTTATAAAGTCAATAATGATGATTCCCGAGATATTTCTTAAAGAAAGCTGAGTTACAATCTCCTTTGCTGCCTCAATATTTATTTCAAGAGCATTCTCTTCTTTATTCTTTTTAGAAGACTTTTTGCCAGAATTTACATCGATGACAGTCAAAGCCTCTGTTGGTTCTATATAAAGATATCCGCCAGACTTAAGATATACTTTCTTTGCCAAAGCTTCATCTAAACGACTTTCAAGAGAATAAACTTTATATAAAGGCAAAGACTCACCATATAACCTTACTTTTACTTTAATTTCAGAATTTACTAATTCATCATATATAGATGCATCATCAGTTATAATCTCTTCTAAATCATTTAAGGAAAGACTATTTATTAAATAAAGTGCATCTGATGTCTGTTTTCTAACAACAGAATAACATTTTAAATACGGAGCTTTATCAATTACACTTTTGTATTCTAAATAAAGCTTTTCATATTCTATATCAAGTTCATCTTTTGACAGGTTAGTAGCGTTAGTTCTAACTAAAATCCCAGGTTCAGAAGCTTTGTTATTCTCCCAATCGCGAAGAGAAGTTCTTATTTCGCTATCCGTTATCTTTTTTGATACACCTTTTGTATTATTGCCGCAGCTAAGAACCAGATTTTCACTTTTAAAAGTAAGAACCGACCCGGCAACAACGTCTTTTTCTCCAAAAGCATCCTTTTTTATCTCGATAAGCAGTTCATCACCAATAGATAAACCTTTTTCTGGATGATTTTGCTTTATAAAAACCGGATCAGGCTCATCAAGTGAATAAAATGCTTTTTTTCCTGGCTCTATTTCTATAAACGCAGCATTAATTTCTTTAGCAATACTTAATACTCTTCCAGCATAGATATTCCCCAAAAGTGTTGGATTATCACTTAGCACATCAAAAAGAACAGGCCTTCTGGAATCATGCCGAAGGCATGAAATTTTAAGATTCTTATATCTAAATTTCAAAGATGTAAAGATTAATTTAGACAACCTCTTCTCCTACACAGTTAAGTGAG
>JAKSSE010000044.1 GCA_024403255.1 Lachnospiraceae bacterium | reverse complement strand
ATCGTAAGGATATGCAGTATCTTTACATGGATGGAGATCTTTATAACTTCATGGACAATGAGACTTATGAGCAGATTTCACTTCCTGCAGAGGACATCCAGGATGCAATGAAGTTTGTTAAAGAAAACGAGACCTGCAAGGTTTGCTCATTCAATGGTAAAGTATTCTCAGTTGAGCCACCTCTTTTCGTAGAACTTGAGGTATCTGAGACTGAGCCAGGCGTAAAGGGTGATACTGCTACTGGTGCTACCAAGCCTGCTACTGTTGAGACTGGCGCAACCGTTATGGTTCCATTATTCGTTAACCAGGGTGATGTTATCAAAATTGACACCCGTACAAGTGAGTATCTTTCAAGAGTATAGTGATTACAGAAAAACCTTTAAAAGAAATTCTTAAAGACAGAGAGATTTATAACGTCTTTCACACTGAGTTTCAAAAAAGTACCTGGCTTAATTTAGCAGGATTACAAGCTTCGGAAGCATGTATACTTGATCTTTATCGAGACAATACAGTTCCGAGGGAGGTTTTGGATGCAATCGTAACCAGACTCACAGCGTTAGATAAATAAGCATTTATTGTATGGTGGCAAGTGATTGTCACCATACATTTTTTAAGTAATATGAAAAAAAGAACTTCACTACAGAAAAATATTATATTAGTTACTATTGTTCCTATGATTGTACTAGGTAGTATTTTGTTTGCAATTACCTACAGTCATATAAAAAAGACAATGAAGGAGCAGTTTAAGACGGAATTAAGTGATGTTGCAATTGCTACATCTGCAATGCTTGATTTCACTTTTCCGGGTGACTATAAAACTTTTGGAACAGATTCCTTTATTCTTATGAAGGGAGAGGTTCCGTTAAATGACAGGTTTGAATTCATAGATGAAGTGAAGGAGGAAAGCTCGATTGAGATTTCTGTTCTTTATGATAATGTCAGATTTTTAACCACAATTCGAAATGAAAAGGGCGATAGGATTTTAGGAACTTTCTGTAACGACATTATAAAAGAAGATGTTTTGGGCACAGGAAATTCACAATTCTATGATAACGTGATTATATCTGGTGAAGATTATTTCTGTTATTACCAGCCTTTAAAGAACAGCGATGGCAGAATTGTTGGTATGATTGGAGTTGCAAAGGCTTCATCAACAGTAAAAAGTGAGAGTCTTCAGGCGGTTGTTCCAGTCATCGTGTTTGGAACAATCATTATCATCCTTATTGGCGTCATCATGTTCGCATACGCTGAAAGACTTACAAAGGATCTTCTCAAACTCAACAAATATGTGGGCGAAGTCGCTAAGGGAAATCTCCAGACTAACCTTGACAATTCGCTTACAAAGCGTGGGGATGAACTTTCTCAGATGGGAAGCAGTATTATGATTATGCAAAGAGAGCTTAGAAAGCTTATTGAGCAGGATCCACTTACTGGTCTTAATAACAGACGAAGCGCTGCAAAACATATGCAGAGGCTTATTAAAGAACTTGATAATTCAAATGAACCATTTACCATGGCACTTGGTGATATCGACTTCTTTAAGAAAGTAAATGATACTTACGGACATGATGCCGGAGATGAAGTTCTTAAAATGGTTGCATCTACCCTTAAGGAAGGTGTTCCGGGGAAGGGCTTTGTATCAAGATGGGGCGGCGAGGAGTTCCTTATCGGATTTTCAGGAATGGATGTGGAAAAGGCAAAAGATTGTCTTGAAAATATTCTTAATGTCATCAGAAATACCACTGTTCACACAGGTGGAATGGATATAAATGTCACAATGTCTTTTGGTGTTGCACCTGGCAAAGTGGCTACTCAGGATGAGATTGTAAAATCAGCGGATGATTTACTTTATTATGCAAAAGAGCATGGCAGAAACAGAATCTGTGATGCATCGGATGTAAAGGAGTGACGGATAAAAGATGATAAAGACCCTATTAAAAAGTGTTAGGGAATATAAAAAATACTCGATTGGAGCCCCACTGTTTATGGCGGGCGAGTGTTTGTTTGAGACACTTATTCCCTTTGTCATGGCAAAGTTAATAGATGCATTGGAAAATACCCAGATGGCACAGGTTTATCAGTATGGTGCGATTTTGCTTGTGCTGGCCATGTGTTCATTAACCTGCGGATGTATGTCGGCAAGGGTAGCTGCGACTGCAAGCTGTGGTTTTGCTAAAAACCTTCGCCATGATATGTTCTATAAAATTCAGGAATTCTCATTTGGCGATGTAGATAAGTTCTCAAGTTCATCGCTTGTTACACGAATGACTACAGACGTTGCAAATGTCCAGAATGCTTATGGAATGATTCTTAGAATGGCATTTAGAGTGCCACTTCTTTTGATTTTCTCTATTATCATGGGCTGTACTATAAACTGGAAGCTTACCATGATTTTTATTGCAATTGTTCCTTTTTTGCTCTTTTTCATTTTCACAATTGCAAAAAAAGTAATGACAATTTTCAAGCGCATCTTCAAAAAGTATGATGCACTTAATAATCTTGTTCAGGAAAATGTAAATGGAATCAGAGTAGTTAAGGCTTTTGTAAAAGAAGACTATGAAATCGAAAAATTTGAAAAGGCATCAGCAGAGGTAAGAGACGACTTTATTTATGCTGAACAAAACCTTGCTGTATTCCAACCTCTTATGATGTTTTTTATGTATGCAGGTATGCTTCTTGTAAGCTACTTTGGAGCAAAAACAATCGTAACGACTAAATCAGTTGAACTTTCAACAGGAGAGCTTTCGTCACTCATTTCTTACGGCGTTCAGATTCTGTCTGGCCTTATTATGTTTGCAATGATTTTTGTTATGAGTACGATGGCGGCTGAGGCTGCAAACAGAATAGGCGAAGTGCTTGTTTATGAGCCAACTTTAGTAGGAAAAGAAGATGGATTAAAAGAAGTGAAAGATGGCAGCATTGTATTTGAGAATGTTAGCTTTAAGTACAACGAAAAAGCGAGAAAAAATGCGCTAAATAATATCAATCTTACAATTGAAAACGGTCAGACTATCGGCATTATAGGTGGTACCGGATCTTCTAAATCATCACTTATTCAGCTTATATCAAGGCTTTATGATGCTACTGAAGGAACTGTAAAGGTTGGAGGTGTTGATGTTAAAGATTACGATCTTAAGTCGCTTCGTGACCAGGTTTCAGTTGTGCTTCAAAAGAATGTTCTTTTCTCTGGAACCATTAACGAGAACTTAAGATGGGGTAATGAAAATGCAACACAGGAGGAGATTATATCAGCGTGCAAAGCTGCCTGTGCAGATGATTTTATTACAAGCTTCCCAGATGGATATGAGACCATGATAGAGCAGGGTGGAAGCAATGTTTCAGGTGGTCAGAAACAAAGACTTTGTATAGCAAGAGCGCTTCTTAAAAAGCCAAAGATTCTTATTTTGGATGACTCAACATCAGCAGTAGATACCAGAACTGATATGCTTATTCGCCAGGCTCTTAAGGATGAAATTCCTGGCACTACCAAGATTATTATCGCACAAAGAGTAAGTTCTGTTCAGGATGCAGATAGAATCCTTGTAATGGAAAAGGGAGCTATTGTAGAGGAAGGAACAAACGAAGAACTTATCAAAAAGGGCGGAATTTATGCTGATATTTATCAGCGCCAGACCCAGGGAAAGGAGGCTTCATAATGCCACCAATGGGAGGAGGTCCTAGAGGACGAGGAAGAGGCCCAATGCCAAAGATTGAAAAGGGGGTTATTGGACGTCTCTTAAAATATGTTTTTTCAAAATACAAGGCCAGATTAATAGTTGTTATGGTCTGCATCGTGCTTTCTTCAGTTGGAGGCGCTTCGATGAGCGTCTTTATGCAAAGAACTATCGATGAGGTCGTTGTTCCAGGTTTAAAGGATGGCTGGGGTGCAGTGCATCATCAGGCATTAGTTGTTATAGGCACTCTTGCATGTATTTATTTGCTGGGAGTTGTTTCATCATTTGTTTACACCAGAATCATGGCGACTGTCACTCAGGGTACACTAAAAAGCCTTCGTGATGATATGTTTGATAAGATGGAAACATTGCCTATAAAGTACTTTGACACCCATGCCCATGGCGAGGTTATGAGTACCTACACCAATGATGCAGATGCAATTAGACATACTATTGGAATGGCACTTCCAAACTTTATCAATAGTGGTCTTACTATCACAGTTCTTATAATAGTAATGCTTTACTATAGCGTGTGGCTTACTCTTGTGACCCTTGGTGCAATTGTATTTATGAGTGTTATTGCAGGATACTTTGGAAAACGAAGTGGAAAGTACATGGTTGCCCAGCAAAAGTCCCTTGCGACAGAAGAAGGATTCATCGAGGAAATGATGAATGGAGCAAAGGTTGTCAAGGTATTCACACATGAAGAAAAGGCTAAAGAAGACTTTGATAAGCTTAATGAGCAGTTGTTTTCAGACGGCGATACCGCTATGAAATACGGAAACATTCTTGGTCCTATTAATAACAATGTGGGAAATATTTTCTATGTTATTTTCGCTGTTATTGGTGGAACACTGTATTTAAGTCACACTACAAATCTCTCACTCAGAGGATTTGAGCCTATCACTATGGGTATTATCGTGACCTATTTAGGTATGTTTAGACAGATGTCTCAGGTTGTAGGTCAAATTACAATGCAGATTACAAACGTAGCTTTGGGATTTGCGGGAGCTGGCCGTGTATTTAAGCTTATTGATGAAGAGTCAGAGCAGGATGAGGGTTATGTTGGCCTTGTTAATGTAAAGGATGGCCCAGATGGAAAGCTTATTGAAACTACAGAGCATACAAATAAGTGGGCTTGGCGCCATTTCCATAAAGCTACAAATTCTGTTACTTACCAGCCATTAGAGGGTGATATTGAGCTTGAAAATGTAGACTTTGGATATACTGATGATAAGCTTGTACTTGAAAATGTTTCAATTCATGCTAAGCCTGGCCAAAAGATAGCTTTTGTTGGTGCAACAGGTGCCGGTAAAACTACTATTACAAACCTCATAAACAGATTTTATGATATTCCGGATGGCAAGATAAGATTTGATTTTATCAATATAAATAAGATTAAAAAGGCAGATCTTAGACGTTCGCTTGGAATGGTACTTCAGGATGTAAATCTTTTCACTGGTACCGTTATGGAAAACATCCGATACGGAAGACTGGATGCAACAGATGAAGAGTGTATTGAAGCAGCAAAGCTTGCAAATGCCGACGACTTTATTACCGGGCTTCCAGATGGATATGATACCATGCTTACAAATAACGGAGCATCTTTATCCCAGGGTCAAAGACAGCTTCTTTCAATAGCAAGAGCAGCAGTAGCAAATACTCCTGCCATGATTTTGGATGAAGCTACTTCATCCATTGATACTCGTACAGAGGCTTTGGTGCAGGAAGGAATGGACCGTCTTATGGAAGGCAGAACGGTATTTGTTATTGCACACAGACTCTCTACTGTTAGAAATTCGGACTGCATTATAGTTCTTGATCATGGCCATGTTATAGAGCGTGGTACACATGATGAACTTATCGAAAAGAAGGGAACTTATTATCAGCTTTACACAGGAGCATTTGAACTAGATTAATGAATGCTATTTTTGCGAAGTAGTGGTACAATATAATTAACACAGAAGGGAGGCTGCTATGGCAAAAATTGTATCGGCAGGTGTTATTTTAAAAGAGACAATACTCAGTGTTCCACACATTCCTATTCAGTACAGTAGAATTAGCTTTCTACCAAACAAAATTTTCTGTGGAGTTGGTGGTCATGCGTTCAATATGAGTCTTGCTATGCAGTACTTGGGAGGCGAGTGTACACTCTTTTCAATGATTGGAAAGAATGAAAACGAAGCTACCCTTGAGCCTTGTGATTTACCAGTAAAGCTTACCAAAATGGAGCTTGAAAAGAACCTTTCTGATACTCCATGTGCAGTAGTTCTTTTCGATGATGATATGCGTCAGCAGAGAATCGATGATTTTAAGGATGCTGCTACAAATCAGATAAATCTTGATAAGTTCAAAGAAGAGATAAAAGATGCCGAATTGGTTGTTTTATCGAATGCTAACTTCTGCGTTGAGCTTGCCAAAATAGCAAAAGAAGCAGGAAAGAAGATTGCAGTAAATATGAGAACCAATCTTCCTGATGAAAGAGAGTTTAATGCAAAACTCCTTGAGTTATCAGATATTTATTATTTCTCAGACACTTTCCTTAGAGAAAAGGCTTATGATTTCACTAAGAAGATGGCTGAAAAATATAACCCTGAAATTATTGTTACAGGATGCGGTTCAAGAGGACACCTTCTTTACACCAGAGATGAAAACAGATTCCTTGAATACAAGCCTGTTAAAACTTTGGAAATTGTTAATACTGTAGGTGCAGGAAATGCGCTTTTTGGATCATTCCTACATTTTTATTTGAAAGAAAATAATCCACTTGAGGCAATCAAGAAAGCAAATATTTTTGCATCATACAAGATTGGTTTCACCGGTACATCTTATGGCTTTATAAGCGAAGATGAAATTGACCGTTGGGAACAACTTATATTTAGGAGCTAAAATGGATAAGGAAAAAATACTTGCAGCCTGTGATCACACAATCCTTGGAGTAGACGCTAAATGGGAAGATGTTAAGCAGGTTTTGGACGATGGAATAAAATACAATGTTGCTTCAGTATGTATTTCTCCAGTTTGGGTTGAAAGAGCAAGAGCCTATGCAAAGGATCTTAAAATTACAACAGTAATTGGATTTCCATCTGGATGTACAACCACAGCATCAAAAGTGTTTGAAACAAAAGATGCAATCGAAAAAGGTGCTGACGAGATTGATATGGTTATCCATGTTGGTGCTTTAAAAGATGGAGACGATGAATATGTTCTTGGTGAGATAAATGCTATAAAAGAAGCTTGCGGGGATCATATTCTTAAAGTAATCGTAGAGACCTGCCTTCTTACTGAAGAAGAAAAGGTTCGCGTTACCAAAATAGTCAGCAAGTCAAATGCGGACTTCATAAAGACTTCTACTGGATTTTCAACAGGTGGAGCTACATTTGAAGATGTTAAGATTTTTGCTGACAATGTTTCAAATGGAACACTTATAAAAGCAGCTGGCGGTATATCAAGCCTTGACGATGGCGAAAAGTTCCTGGAGCTTGGCGCATCCAGACTTGGTACAAGCAGGATAGTTAAAGCTGTAAAAGCAATGGAATAAAGAATTTTCGCCCGGCTTTGCTGGGCGATTTTAAAAATGGCGTATAAACTTATGGTGCAGGGTACCACCAAAGGTTCTGGAAAAAGTTTTGTAGTAATTGGACTACTTCAGGCTTTTAAAGAACTTGGATTTAAGGTGGCCCCATTTAAAACTGTAGAGATAAGTGACGAGGCTTTTGTCACAAAGGAGGGAGCGGACATTTCCAAAACTGTTGCCACTCTTTCTTTTGCTGCAAAAGAAGAGCCATCAGTTTATATGAATCCCATTTTTTTACGACCTGCCACGGGGGATCTTTACCATGTGAGTGTAAATGGCGAACCTGTTGGAAATATGTCAATGGAGGAGTTTCTTGATTATCAGAAAGAAGCACTTCCAAAAATAAAGGAAGCGTTAGCAGAACTGGAAAAGGATGTTGACGTGATAATTATGGAGGGCGACAGAAGCCCGGCGGAGCTTGACTATAAAGAAAATGATGTTTCAAATATCGGCCTGGCAAGATTATTAAATATACCAGTTCTTTTGGTGGGCGATGCAAGCCTTGGAGGTGTTCTTGCTTCTTTGCATGGCACAATTGATCTTTTGCCTTATGATGAAAAACGTCTTATCAAAGGGATTTTGATTAACAAATATGACCTTGATAATCCGATTTCAGATAAAGCGCAAAGGCAGCTCGAGACGAGAAGTGGGAAAAAGGTGCTTGCAAAAATTCCTGTTTCTGAAGCGGAGCCATTTGCTGTAGAAACTGAAGCGTTTTTAAAGCCTGAAAAGTCTATAAAGACTAAGGAAGAACATAATGATAAGCCGATAGATGTCGCGATTATAAAACTTCCAAGAATGTCGAATTATCCGGACTTTGACAAATTGGAACAAAACGAGAAGTTTAATGTCAGGTATGTTCGAAGTGTAGAGCAGTTAAAAGAGCCAGAGCTTCTTATCATTCCTGGAACCAAGAGCACAATTCCTGATTTAAGATGGATTAAAGCGATGGGATTTAAGGATGCCATAAGAAAGCTTCCGAAGACAACAAGGATTCTTGGAATCTGTGGCGGATTTCAAATGTTAGGGCATGAAGTTTTGGATCCTTTCTTTGTAGAAGGAGGAGGCACAGAAAGCGGTCTTTCACTTTTGCCTATAAGGACAACACTTAGAGAAGAGAAACTGGCAAGACCATCAAAAATGCGCCTTGTAAACATGCCAAAAAGTTTTGAGTTTCTTGAAAAGGTAACTGTCAGTGGACAGGAAGTAAACGGCGGAGAGATGGAAGTAATCTCCGATAAAGTTGACAGCAGAGCTTTTGGAACATATCTGCACGGATTTTTTGATGAAGATGCAGTAATAAAAGCTTTTGAGAGAGGCTTTGAAAGATTAGAGATAGAAGAGAACGATTTTGAAAATTTCCGTGAAATTCAGTTTGATAAATGTAAAAGAGCTTTAGAAAGTTCACTGGATTTTAATGAGATTGAAATTATCATAGGAATGAAGAAAAGGTAGGAGGTCTATATGAAAAGAGTATTAGTTGGTATTTTAGTCGGTACCAGTATATTTGCACTTTCGGGATGTGGTTCTAATAAAGCTGCTGATATTGCTTCGAGATACGAGGCTGCATTGGAAGAGGCCGCTTTTGATGAGGCATCTTATTATGATTCTGGGGATTTTGCTTATGAAGAAGCAGCTTCAGCAGATATGCCAGCAAATGCCGGGGGCGGTGAAGTAAATGCTGAAACTGTAGGAGAGAGTGCATCTTCAAGAAAGTTAATTGCAACCGTTACTGTTGAGGCACAGGCTACTGATTTTGAAGAAAGCGCAGCAAAGGTAAAAGACAAGGTTGCTCAGCTTGGCGGATATATCGAGTATGAGTCATGTGGTGAGAACTATGGTGAATACACAATCCGTATTCCATCAAAAAATCTTGATGCTTTTTTGGAGAAGGTAGAGGAGTATTCAAATGTAACTTATCACTCAACATCAGTTGAGGATGTTACTTTGACGTATGTTGATATAGAGGCACGTATTTCTGCATTGCGAGTTGAACAAAAAAGACTCGAGGAATTTTTGGCTGCTGCCGAAACTGTTGAGGATATGATTACTATCGAAGACAGACTTACTAACGTAAGATACGAGCTTCAGAGCTACGAGTCACAAAAACGCACCTATGATAACAAGATCGACTACAGCACTGTACACTTAAATCTTCGCGCTGTATCTACCTACACTGCTCCAAGCAAGGGTACTATTGGTGAAAGAATTAAGTTTGGTCTCAAAGAAAACTTTATGGAATTTGGCGAGAAAATGGGAGACTTTTTGGTGGCAGTTGCAACTACTCTTCCTATTATCATCACCCTGCTTATTCCAATTGGAATCATATTCTGTGTTATTTTCTTCCCAGTAAATGCTGCTGTTAAGAAAAGGGAAGCAAAAAGAAAAGCAGAAAACGAAGCTAAAAAGGCAGAATAAAGATTGACTGTTCTTGAATATTTAATAAAAGAAGGCAAAAGGGTGTCAGCTCCCTGTGGGGGAAATGGCACCTGCAAAGGATGCCTTGTAAATGTAAAAATGCCCTCAGGCGAGATGAAAGAGCTTCTCGCCTGCCAGACTGAATATGTTTTAGGAATGGAGATAACTGTTCCTGAAGAAATTATCTCGGTGGCTGGGGCAAATGAAGCCCTCGGATCTTATGATGCCGAGGGTTTTGTTGCTGTCGACATTGGAACCACAACAATAGCCATGGCTCTTGTTGATGGGAAAACTGGAAAAATCCTGGAAGAATATGGCAGCACAAACAGCCAAAGAGCATATGGCAGTGATGTAATCTCAAGAATAAAGGCATCAAACGAAGGAAAAAAAGAAGAATTAAGAAGCCTTGTTTTAAAAGATATAAAGAGGGGCCTTGATAAATTTACTGGGGATTATGAAAAAATAGTTGTTTCAGGAAATACAACTATGATTCATTTACTTCTTGGTATGAACTGCGAAAAGCTTGGGGTATTTCCGTTTGTATCAGAAAATCTAACTCCTGAAATTCAGCTTATCGATGAATTATCAGATAAACCGGTTCATTTTATTCCAGGAATATCAGCTTTTGTAGGCGGAGATATCGTATCTGGACTTCTTACTTTTAAAAATGATGGTTATAGCATGCTTGTTGACCTTGGTACAAATGGTGAGATGGTTTTATGGAATGAAGATCATTATTTTGTCACATCGGCATCGGCTGGCCCTGCTTTTGAAGAGTGCCGATTAAGCTATGGTTCTGAAACGATAAATGAACTTGCAAGGCTTTTGGATGAAGGTGTAATAGATGAAAGCGGACTTATAGAAGACGAGGGAAAGTGCTCTTTTTCTGGAGAGGACATAGCGAAACTTCAGCTTGCAAAATCTGCTATAAGGACGGGAATAGATCTTCTTATGAGAAAAACTTCTATAAGAGAAGATGAGATAAAACATCTTTATATTTCAGGTGGATTTGGAAATCATTTATCGGTGAAAGCGGCTACAAGAATTGGCTTGATCCCGAAAGAATTAGAAGTGGTTTGCCAGATTTGTGAAAATACTTCTTTGGAGGGTGCTATAGCTTACGGACTTTGCGCCGATATAAAAGAAGCAGAGGCAAAAGAAATAATAGAAAAGGCCATCAAAGTGGAGATTGCAAATCTTCCAGAATTTAATGACCTTTATGCTTCAAATATGATGTTTACGGCTGAAGGTTTCTAAACTGTTCGAATAAAGCTAAGTCTGATGCAGTGATTTTGAGGTTTGTTTCAAGCTTTTCGCCATCAGGCATTGTGACAGCCATTTCGATTATGGTATCTTCCTTTATTCCTCTTGAGCTTACTGCTTTAAGGAACATAGGGAATTTAGGATGATTCTGCTGGAAAGTATTCCAGGCATTCATCAGTTGCATTACTTTTCCGAAGTCTCCAAAATTATTCATAGTACGTCCTTTCTTTACGGATGATTATACAACTAAAAACAGTTTTATGTTATAATTTTTTATCATGCATATTGAAATTACAGTAGGGGATAAGCTTGTTGCGGCACATGATATGGTGTCAAATACAAAAACTACCCAGTCCACAACTTCAAACAATGCCAGTAGTACAAATAGTGCAAGCAGTGCAAATACCACCAACTTATTAGCTGGTGCGAATACTGCTACAAATTCTGCAGCAGTAAATGGTGCTACGACCAATATGCCTTCAAGCGTTTCTGCATTTCAGCAGACTCTTTCAAATTATACAGGAAAGACTATTGGTGCGGGCGTTAAGACTACAGATCTTCAGACTGTATATACTCTTGAGGATTCTTTCCAGCAGGCATCGCAGGAATATGGCGTTAATGTTAATCTACTTAAAGCTATTGCAAAGCAGGAGAGTAATTTCGATGTAAATTCAAGAAGTGCATCTGGCGCTGTTGGTATTATGCAGCTTATGCCAGCAACAGCCCTTTCACTTGGTGTAATTGACCCGGCTGATCCTCATCAGAATATAATGGCTGGTGCAAAATATATATCTGAAAAACTTTCTGAATTTGGCGGCAATTTAAATCTTGCACTTGCAGCATATAATGCAGGATCTGGTGCTGTAAAAAGAGCGGGCGGTGTTCCTGCTTCAGCAGCTGATTACGTAAATAAAGTAACAAATTACTATCGTAATGGTGTCACTGTCACTGATAATAATATCTATCACTATCAGACTGCGACAAAAGAGCAGATGCAGCAGGATATAAATACAATGCTTGCCGCAGCAGATAAACTTGGAACTGGCGAGACCTTTAAAAAAGTTTATAACGAAGCGATTGAGGACTACAAAAAGCCTAAAAACTACGATGATTTATCTGAAGCAGAAAGAGCTTACAATAAGCTTGCAAGTACTGTAAACAGCTCAGTTCTTCAGATGATTGAAAAACTTACTTAAATGTAAAAAAATTTCTTGACTTTAGCTTTGTACTTGTATATACTCAATCAAGTGTGAAAAACACGTGCTACTATGGCTCAGTCGGTAGAGCGCATCCTTGGTAAGGATGAGGTCACCGGTTCAATTCCGGTTAGTAGCTC
>JAKSSE010000043.1 GCA_024403255.1 Lachnospiraceae bacterium | reverse complement strand
AAAAGCAGAGGTTGTTTTGCTTGAGGGGATTCGTTTAAATGGGATAAAAGAAGGCATGTATCTTTTAAATGCGGCCCCACTAAATTTGGGGCAGTCAGATGGAGCGCCTTGTAGAGCGGTTTTGATAGAGCAGGAGAGCTGATATGGAACTTAAAAATACAACGACTTATGATGCGGATTTAATCAATGATGCATCTAAGGCTTTGGCGAAAAGCTATAAAGCTGTTATTGGCGTAGCTGCCTCGATTTTGGTCCTTATGGAAATATATATGGTGCTGACTTACGGCGCGGCATTAAGCGCGGTCACTATCATTCCTTTAGTTGGCATTGCTTTAATTTTGCCACTTGGATTCGTTAAGATAAATACATACAAGAAAGCACTAATGAAAAGAATACAAGTGGTATCTCATGATGACAAAGTATCTTTTGATTACGTAATTGATGAAGAAAAAATAGTAATGACTTCTGCTAACGGAACCAACACCCTTTATCATAAAGACATAAAGAAAGTTAGTGAGACAAAGAAACAGTATGTTGTCATCTATAACGGAAGCATTTTTGCTTTGATTTCGAAAGATGGATTTGAGGGAGAGGATAAATTACATGGGTTACTTAATTTCTGAGACAACAAAAGAAGAGCGCGAGGCAATTGTTGCCGAGTCGCTTGGTAATATTGAAGCAAATTGTGACGGTTGTATGCCTGGACTTGCAGAAATGTATCAGGACTACATTGACGGAAAAAAAGAACTTCGAGATATCAACATGGAGTTTAACGCCAGATACGTAAAAGCAGATGACATGCCACACCGTGGACAGTCCTGCGGGATGGGGATGAGGTAATATGACAACCCGTGAGGAAGCTCTTTCATATGGACTTAGTTTTCTAGGAACTTATCAGGATGCGTTTTCATGATCAAAACTGGCAGCTTGTGCGAGTGAAAAGTAACGGTAAGGCGTTCCTTTGGACATATGAAAGAGACGGATATATCAATTTAAATGTGAAGATTCGCCCGGAAGATAGAGATTTTTGGCGTAGCATTTATGCTTCAGTTATTCCTGGTTACCACCAGAACAAAGAACATTGGAATACAATCATATTGGACGATTCAATTCCAGAAGATGATATCAAAAGAATGATAGCAGAAAGTTATGACTTGGTATCAGATAGTCCTACAAAACGAATCTATGAAGTAGTCAAAAAGATACCTAAAGGTAAAGTCGCAACTTATGCTCAGATTGCAGCACTTGCCGGGAACCCTAAGATGGCTCGTGCAGTAGGGAACGCACTTCACAAAAACCCAGAGCCAGGTATAATACCCTGCCATCGTGTAGTAGATTCAAAAGGTCATCTTGCTGATGAATTTGCATTTGGAGGGGCTGGCGTTCAGGCTAAATTGCTTGAAGAAGAAGGCGTTGAGGTAATAGATAATATTGTTGATTTGAAGAAGTATCAGATGTAGAAAACACCACCCTTAAAGGGTGGTGTTTTTACCTTGTAAATTCTTTATATATTTAAGTATATGGTCGAGCTTATCAGGTGGTTCGTCTTTTAATGATTCTACAATATTGTATAGTTCTGGTGTGTCGGTGGAGATTATAAAATCTACACTATTCATTGATTCTGTTTCACCACAAAGATACTCAATGCTAGTTCCTAATTTTTGAGCCATAAAGGTAATAGTTTGAAAGGAGGGTGTTCTGTCTCCATTTTCGTATCGTCCGTAACCCATGGCCGACATGTTTAGCTGTCTTGCGGCTTCAGCTTTTGATATACCTAATTTTGTTCTTACTTCTATTAATCTTTCTTTGTGAAATTTCATATTACTCCTTGCGTATAACCATTGGTTATGATAATATATAACCGATGGTTAAATACTAACATGGCTTTTAGTTGTTGTAAAGAGAAAAAAGGAGGATAGTTTGGGTATATGGCACAAAAAGATTTGACAAGCAAAGTGCTTGAAAGTGAACCTGATGTATTTGCGGATATATTTAATACGTTACTTTTTTCTTTAGAGAATGAGAAGATAGTAAATTCTGAAGATAATCTTATAGATGAACCTACAGAGGGAATATATCGTGATTACAGTGGCAATTTAAGGAATATGTTCAAAGATATTTCAAAAGAATATCATAGAGACGATGCTCAGAGCTATTTGGCGTGTTTTAATATAGAAAATGAAGCTACTGTAAAAAGGACAATACCGCTTAAATGCCTAGGGTATAAGTATGCTACGCTGAAAAGACAACAGGATTTGTATGAAAATAAAAGAAAGGCATTGAATGAGCTAAAAAATAAAGCCAAAGAGGAAGGAAATACTGAAAAGTATGAGCTTTTTGATAATGAGCTAAAAAACATTGGAAAGTTTCATACCGTGCCATTCATATCCATAGTATTAAATTTTGATGATAAAGCGTGGGATGAACCTACTAACTTAGCAGATTTAAATATTGAGTCCATCTATAATAAATATGACGAGCCGTTTCGTATAAAAGTATTTAATGTTAAGTCATTTGATAAGGAATTAAGATCCAAATTCACAAGCGATTTTAGAATTTTTGTTGAGATGTTTTGTACAAATGATTTACCTGATGAATTAAAAGATGTATCATTAAAACATCCAACAGAACTAATAGATATGGTTGTTGCATTTACAAAGAATAAAAAGCTTGAAGATATTAGAAACAGGATTGCTGTTGATGAACTGGAGGGTAAGACGATGAGTATGGGTACGATATTTGATAATGTGGCTTATAAGGAAGTTATAGCTGCGGCAATTACAAATAAAACTTTGGGAATGGATGATCAAAAGATAATACAATTTCTAATGATTAGGTTGGAAACTACTTGGGAAAAGGCCACAGAAATCTTTGAAAAAGAAGTCTTGATACCTGCATCTGCATAATAAGATTTACCGTAAAAGCCATCAGTTTTCTGGTGGCTTTTTTTAACAACAAAGTTTGAGAAAATCTTTCAAAAGTGATAATATGAAACAATCAAAAAATATAGTTTTTGAAAGGATAAAAGATGAAAGACTATAATAAAATTTTGGGAGAAATTTTAGCTGAATTGATAAAGGAAAGAAAAGCACAGGGCATTACTCAGGTGAAGCTTGCAGAGATGACTGGTATGCAGGCTCCAAACATAGCACTTCTTGAAACAGGTAGTAGAATTCCTACATTAAAGACTATAGCAAGATATGCAGATGCACTTGGAAAAGAAATAAATATAAAGCTTGGAGATGCAAAATAATGCGAGGCAAAAAGGTCTCAGGTTTTCGCCGCAGGATTCAGGCAAAAAGAAGATCGTTAAATTTTAATAAGCATAGAAAACAGGCTGATTTCAAGTGGATTCCAAAGCTTCTTATCAGTTTGCTTGAAGTTGCAATCATAATAGGAGCAGCTTATGCATGTGTATTCTTTTTTGGCAAGGCTGTGTATGCGATAGGTGACTCGATGGCTCCTAATATAGTGGAGGATGACGCACTTCTTTTAAATCGATTTGATTATGTCTTTAGAAGTCCAAAGCGTGGTGATGTTGTGGCATTTAAAGTGGGCGGAAGAGAGGAAGCTTCCGTTTCTGTAAAAAGAATTATTGGACTTCCAGGAGAAACTGTTTGGATAAACGGTGGAAAAGTATTTATAAATGGAGAAATATTTGATGAGTCTGAAACGATTCCTGTAATTTCTGATGCAGGACTGGCAGTTAATGAAGTGGTGTTAAAAGACAACGAATATTTTGTGCTTGGTGATAACAGAAACCATTCAACAGACAGTCGCTTTGCTTCGGTTGGTAACGTGGATGGTGAATATTTTTTGGGACGCGTGTGGTTTAACCTGAAAAAGGGAAGATTTGGATTGGTAGAATAATGGAATTTCAGTGGTACCCGGGTCATATGACCAAAGCCAGAAGGCAGATGGAGGAAAACATCAAACTTGTCGATATAGTTATTGAACTACTCGACGCAAGGATCCCTCTTTCGAGTCGTAATCCAGATATTGACAGGATTGCAAATAATAAAGCCAGACTTCTTATCCTGAATAAGACGGATTTGGCTGATGAAAAAACAAACAAAGCTTGGGCAAAGCACTTTGAAAGCATGGGAATCAAGGTTTTGATGATGGATGCAAGAAAGAAAGGCTCCATGAAACCTGTGACTGATGCCATTTTAGAGTGTTGCAAGGAAAAAATTGAAAGAGATAAAGCTAAAGGCCTTCGCCAAAGACCAGTTCGTGCTATGGTGTGTGGTATTCCAAATGCTGGAAAGTCTACATTTATCAATTCATTCTCTGGCAAAGCCTCTACAAAGACTGGAGATACCCCTGGTGTAACAAAGGGACTTCAGTGGATCAGGTTAAATAAGCAGGTAGAGCTTTTAGATACTCCTGGTATTCTTTGGCCTAAGTTTGAAGACCAGATTGTGGGTCAGCACATTGCTTTTATAGGTTCTATCCGAGATGAAGTATTGGATGAAGCAGAGCTTTGTTTATTGCTTATAGATTTTCTTAAAAACAACTATCCGGATAACTTGAAAGAAAGATATGGAATTGAACTTTTAGATGAAAATCTTGCGATAATGGAGGCTATTGCAAAAAGGAGAGGCTGTCTAAAAAAGGGAGCAGAAATAGATTACGACAGATGTGCGGGTCTTGTGCTTGAAGATTTTAGAAGCGGCAGAATCGGAAGAATTTCGGTGGAAAAACCATGATTGATAAAGATACAGAAATAAAAAAGATGGAAGAGGACCTTGAAGCATTTTACTTCAGGGGTAAAAAGTTAAAAGAGGAAGTTCCTATTCAAAAGATGGAAAAAATAAAGAAAGAGGAAGCTCAGGAAGAATTTAATATTGCCAGAGAAATCGTAAGCACTATTCTTTATGTTTTTGCTGCGGTTGCGTTTACTTTTGCTTTTGTAAATTTTGTCGGAGAGAGAACGCTTGTAAGTGGTTCTTCGATGGAGTCTACTTTAAGTGATGCAGATCAGCTTTATCTTGATAAATTAAGTTATAGACTGCATGATCCAGAAAGGTTTGATGTCATAGTATTTCCGGCTGACCCGGAAAAAAGAGACAAGTGGGTTTTGCCATTTAGAAAAAGCGAGGAAATTGATTATATCAAGCGTATAATCGGACTTCCAGGAGAAACTGTTTTTATCAATGAAAAAGGCGAAATATATATTGATGATAAGCTTTTATTTGAGACTCATGGACGAGAAGTAATCCAGGATCCGGGTGCGGCTTTGTACGGGGTGACTCTTGGGGAAGACGAGTACTTTGTCCTTGGAGACAACAGAAACAATAGCTTAGACAGCCGTTTTGCTTCTGTTGGAAATATTAAAAGGGAAAACATTTTAGGTAAAGCTCAGGTTAGGCTTTATCCATTTAACGAGGTAGGCTCGATTTACAAATAGGGGAGATATGGAAGAAAAAAAGATTAGTGAAATTAAGGCGGAGTATGATGAGATTCTTGAGGATCAGCTTGACAGCTTCATAAATGAATACATCGCAGACTGTCGCCCGGGTGTTGCAAAAATTATCGGCATTGCCCAGAAGCGTATGGAGAAGCTTCGCATAGAAAAAGAGAGAATCGAGACTCTTAAATTCTATGAAAAAAAGTATGCAGACTATGAGTTTATCTGTGGTATAGATGAGGTGGGAAGAGGTCCTTTAGCAGGGCCTGTTGTTGCATCTGCAGTTATACTTCCAAAAGATTGCGATATTTTATACATAAACGATTCTAAAAAGCTCTCTGAAAAAAGAAGAGAAGATTTATATGAAAAGATTATGGAAAAAGCTGTCGCTGTTGGGATTGGTGAGTCCAGTTGGCAAAGAATTGATGAGATAAATATTCATAATGCAACCTACGAGGCCATGAGACAGGCTATTTCACAGCTTGATCCACAGCCTACTTTATTACTCAATGATGCGGTTAATATTCCGGAAGTTTCAATAAAACAGATTGGAATAGTTAAAGGTGATGCAAAGTCAATTTCGATTGGTGCTGCATCAATTATTGCAAAGGTTACCAGGGATAGAAAGATGGTAGAATATGATGCCATGTATCCAGGTTACGGTTTTGCAGAAAACAAGGGCTACGGAACTGCTGCACATATTGCAGCGTTAAAAGAGATGGGACCTTGTGAAATACACAGAAGAAGTTTTATAGGTAATTTTGTTTAATGCAAATTTCTGACGCTGCAGCACAGTACAATCAAAATGTCATAAGTAATGCTTCGTCCGCCGTGAAAAATCAGGGCGTTGAGAGAACTGTGTCAAATGTTAATGGAATGCAGCCCGGACATATTTTTGAAGGTACAGTAAACAACGTAAAAAATGGAGTTGTTACTATTGGGCTTTCGACAGGTGATACTCTTCAGGCTCGCCTCGATACTGGTGTCGAACTTGCCAAAGGTGAGTCAGTCTTTTTCCAGGTTAGGTCTAATCAGGATAACCTTATTCAGATTCGTGCCCTTACGGGAAACAACAGCTATAACCCTACTTTGGAAAAGGCATTAAATGCGGCATCACTTCCTATCACGGCATCGAATTTAAGCATGGTAAATTCCATGATGCAGGAGAAGATGTCGATTGATTCATTATCGCTTAATCAGATGGCGAAAAATCTTGCGATGGCACCTGGCGGTGATGTCTCTGCTGTGGTTCAGATGAGTAAGCTTGGGATAGCATTAACTCCTGAAAATGTAAGCCAGTTTGAAAACTATAAAGTTGATAAAGGTCAGATCTTGGATGAACTTAATCTTGTTATGGATTCGGTTCCAAAGGCTATTTCAGATAATTCATTCAGTGTAGAAAATGCTGTTACATTAAGCCGTGAAGTTGTTTCGATTCTCACGGAAGGAATGGATTTGTCTTCGTATACATCTCCTGTTTCTATGGCTGAAGAGCAGGCTCTTATGGAAGCTGAACAGGCAATAGCCCAGAAGGATGTTTCTGGCATTGTTGGTGCTTTTGAAAGTCAGGGGTCGTTGGATGATGTTCAGGCAGCATTGGAAAAAGCTCTTTTTGATGGAGAGGAAATAATAGAGGCTACAAGAACTCTTTTTGAAGAAGAGGGTATCGGCGCTCCGACAGAAGAAGTAGCATCAGAAAATATAAAGCCAGAAGAGGTTCTTGTAAAAGTTACTTCAAGTTACGAAGAGGCGGCATTCAAATCAGATTCTCTTGGCGAAAACTTCGATCCTAAGTCGCTTCTTGAATTTTCGCAGGAGCTAAAAAATCTTGATTCCCTTCAGGGAAAAATTTCGCATCTTTTTACTAATGAGGGCTATCTTGATCCTAATAAGTCTACAGCTGAAGTCATGAAAACAATAACTGATGCACTCCCTTTTGCAACAAAAGAGGATGCAAAAAAATTGCTTTCATCTGACGGATTTATGAAGGGGCTAAAATCTCTTATGGAGGAGCAGTGGACACTAAAACCAGAAGAGGTTTCAAACGGCAAAGAGGCGATAAAAGAGCTTTATGAAAAGCTTGCAAATCAGATGCAGCAGATAGAGAATGCTATGACTAAAGCAAACATCCCGCATGAGAATTTTACTGCGAATGCACAGGATGTATCAAATAATATCGAATTTATGAACATGATAAATCAGACCTACACCTATGTTCAGCTTCCTCTTAAGATGAACGGTCAAAATGCTAATGGTGATTTATATGTTTATACAAATAAAAAGGCGTTAAAGGATCCTAATTCAGAGGTTTCAGCTTTCCTTCATTTTGATATGGAAAATTTGGGAACTACAGATGTTTCTGTAAAGATGCTTGGTAAAAATGTTACCACTCACTTCTTTATGGAATCAGAAGAAGCTATGGATCTTATAGCTAATAATATTCATCTTTTAGACAATAGGCTTAATGCAAAGGGGTATTCCTGCAATACCACTGTTTCCAATGAAACAAAAAAGCAGGATTTTGTTCACGACTTTTTAATGAAAGATGAGAAGAATGTAGGAACTGTACACAGATATTCGTTTGATGTGAGGGCATAATGGCACAGAGTAAGTGGACCCCAAGCCAATTTGAAAAACAGGGTAAAAACAGAACCGCTATAGCCCTTGAATATAATCCCAGCGACCCGGCACCAAAGATTTTGGCGACCGGTAAAGGTCATATGGCAGACCAGATTGTTGAAAAGGCAAAGGAAAATGATGTGCCTTTGTATCAGGACAATAAACTTGCCAGTACATTATCAAAGCTTGAAATAGGTGATTCTATTCCACCAGATCTTTATGAGGTAGTTGCGGAAATCCTTCTCTTTGTAGATGGAATGGACAAGATTAAGAAGAAACTTGGCGGCTAAATTTGCAGAATAACAGAAGTGTAGGAACAATAAAAGAAGATCTTGCTGCAGAATATCTAAAAAAGGATGGGCACGAGATTCTAGGTAAAAACTTCAGATGTAAATATGGTGAGATTGACCTTATCTCAAAAGAGGGAAATTACTATGTTTTTACTGAAGTAAAGTATCGAAAGAATGCTGCTGACGGATATCCGCAGGAAGCAGTTACAAAGAAAAAGCAAAGGACAATAGCGCTTGTTGCAAATTATTACATTATGAAAAATCATCTTACGGCAGATACTCCTGTGCGTTTTGATGTTATAGCGATTTTAGGAGATGAGATTACTCATATAAAAAACGCTTTTTATGCAATATGAATAAGTTCACTAAGATAAAAGAGGTAACAAAAGGAAGTCTTGCAGATTCCTGGGGCATTTGTCCCGGGGATTTTTTGGTGGCTATAAATGACGTTGAAATAGAGGACGTTTTTGACTATTACTACCAGCTTGATAACCTTTATGTGACGATTACTGTCGCAAATGAAGAGGGTGAAACAAAACAGTACGCAGGAGAAAAAGATCCGGATGAGGACATAGGCCTTGTTTTTGAAGAAGGGCTTTTGGATGATTATAAATCCTGCTCAAATAAATGTATTTTCTGTTTTATTGATCAGATGCCTCCAGGGATGAGGGAGACGTTATATTTTAAAGATGATGACACCAGACTTTCATTTTTGCAGGGAAATTACGCGACTCTGACAAATATGAAGGAAAAGGATTTTGAGAGAATAGAAAAATACAGACTGGCACCAATAAATGTATCTGTTCACACGACCAATCCAGAGCTTCGATGTGAAATGCTAAATAACCGCTTTGCTGGGAAAATCATGGATCAGCTTAAAAGACTTTATGACTCTGAAATAGAGATGAATGGTCAGGTTGTTTTGTGTAAGGATATAAATGACAAAGATGAACTTGACAGAACGATAGGAGACCTTCTTTCGTTATACCCTCAAATGCAGAGTATGTCGGTAGTTCCTTTGGGTGTTACAAAATATCGAGAGGGACTTAGGCACATTGAGCCATACAATAAAGAAGATGCCCTAAAAATTATTGCTCAAATCGAAAAATGGCAAAGTATTGCTATGGAGAAGCACGGTGTACATTTTGTCCAGGCATCCGATGAATGGTATTTGACGGCTGAACTTCCTTTCCCGGAAGAGTCAGTTTATGATGGCTACATTCAGCTTGAAAACGGTGTTGGAATGATGAGGCTTTTACATGAAGAGTTTATGTACGCTCTTGAGTGTGAAAGAATCCATCCATTTATAAAGAAGAAAAATACCATAGCGACAGGAAAGCTTGCTGCACCTATGATGGAAGAATTAAGTGCAGAGTGTAATAAAAAATATAAGAACGTTCATACAAATGTAGTAACTATAAGAAATGACTTTTTTGGTGAGACAATAACAGTATCAGGCCTTATTACAGGCAAGGATTTAATCAACCAGCTAAAAGGCAGGGATTTAGGCGACAGGCTCCTTATTCCAATCAATATGCTTCGAAGTGGTGAAGAGACTTTTCTTGATGATGTAACAGTATCTGAGGTTTCCGAAACTTTACAGATTCCTGTTGTTATTGTAAAATCTAGCGGCGATTGCCTTCTTAAAGCCCTTTTGGGAAAAGAGCAGGGCGATTTGTAGACTGAAAAGAGGTAAAAATGAGTAAACCGGTAGTTGCGGTGGTTGGACGTCCGAACGTAGGAAAGTCCACACTATTTAACATATTGGCTGGAGAGAGAATTTCCATTGTAAAGGATACTCCGGGCGTAACAAGAGACAGGATTTATGCAGATGCAACCTGGCTTAATTACAGTTTTACACTTGTTGACACAGGTGGTATTGAGCCTGAATCAAAGGATATCATTCTTTCAAGAATGAGAGAACAGGCGCAGATTGCAATTGATACTGCGGATGTAATTATATTCCTTACAGATGTGCGTCAGGGACTTACAGATTCGGATGGAAAGGTTGCAGATATGCTTCGCCGTTCGAAAAAACCTGTTGTTTTGGTAGTAAACAAGGTTGATGCTGCAAAGTATGAACCAGATGTTTATGAGTTTTATAATCTTGGAATCGGAGAGCCACATCCTATTTCTGCTGCATCTCAGCTTGGAATTGGAGATATGCTTGAGGCTGTTGCAGAATATTTCCCTGCTCCAAATCTTGAGGAGGAAGAGGATGAAAGACCTCATATAGCTGTTATTGGAAAGCCTAATGTTGGAAAGTCGAGTCTTATCAATAAACTTTGCGGTGAGACAAGATCCATTGTTTCAGACATTGCAGGTACAACTCGAGATGCAATCGATACTGTTGTTAAATACAACGGGCAGGAATACGTATTTATCGACACAGCTGGTCTTCGTAGAAAGAACAAGATAAAAGAGGAAATTGAGCGTTACAGTATTATCCGTGCTGTTACTTCTGTAGAAAAGTCAGATGTTGTCATTCTTATGATTGATGCAACTGAGGGCGTTACTGAGCAGGATGCAAAAATAGCAGGTATTGCACACGAAAGAGGAAAGGGTGTAATTATCTGTGTGAATAAATGGGATGCAGTTGAAAAAGATGACAAGACCATTTATAAGCAGACTGAAAAAATCAGAAAGACCTTAGCTTTTATGCCTTATGCAGAGCTTTTATTTATATCAGCAAAAACAGGCCAGAGAATAGGCAAAATTTACGAGACCATAGATGCAGTTCTTGCTAATTGCGCGATGCGCGTTCAGACTGGTGTACTTAACTCCATTCTTACCGAGGCTCTTGCCATGCAGCAGACTCCAACAGATAAAGGAAAGCGACTTAAGATTTTCTATGTCACTCAGGTTTCGATTAAGCCACCAACATTTGTACTGTTTGTAAATGATAAAGAGCTTGCTCATTTTTCATATATAAGATACCTGGAAAATCGCTTTAGAGAAGCGTTTGGATTTGAGGGAACAAGTATAAAGTTTATTGTTCGTGAACGTAAGGAGGATCAGTAATGAATTTCGTTTTGGCGAGAGTCCTTTGTGTACTAGGTGGATACTGTTTTGGACTTTTTGAAACTGGTGCAATTATTGCAAAGAAAAATAACGTAGACCTTAGAAAAGAGGGGTCAGGAAATATTGGAACAACCAACTCGCTTCGAGTTATGGGTGTAAAAGCAGGTGCTATTACCTTACTTGGAGATGTGCTTAAGTGCATAATCGCTATGCTTCTTGCAATGTTCATATTTAGAGGTATGTTCCCTTCTCCAGATAACGGATACAGACTTCTTATGATTTATGCAGGTATAGGTGCAATTCTTGGACATGATTATCCTTTTTATCATCATTTCAAAGGTGGAAAGGGTGTTGCCTGCGTTGGCGGAATGATTATCGCTTTTTCGCCAGTTATGGCTCTTGTTGCTTTGGCGTTTTTTGTACTTATCGTATACCTTACCCGTTATGTGTCTTTGGGCTCGATGCTTGCTGAAATTTTGGCGGCAGTTTTAGTTGCGGTTTTTGGACATTACAATGTATTTATAAAGCTTCAGGGCGACTACCTTATAGAAGCAGTTGTATTATTCTCATTGATAGCTCTTTTATGTATCTTCCAGCACAGAGCAAACATCGGAAGACTGGTAAAAGGAGAGGAGAATAAATTCTCGTTTAAGAGTGCTGGTAAAAAGAAGGAAGAAGATGCAGCAAATTAAGATTAAGTATTTTACAGATGCGATAGATAAACTTGAATATATCGATGGGAAAAGTGATTGGATAGATCTTCGTATTTCGGAGACAGTTTCTTTGAAAAAAGGCGAGTTCAAACTTTTGCCATTGGGTGTTGCAATGCAGCTTCCAAAAGGATATGAAGCTCACGTGGTTCCAAGAAGCTCGACTTTTAAAACCTGGGGCATAATTCAGACCAACAGTTGCGGCATTATTGATGAAACATACTGCGGTGATAACGATATGTGGATGTTCCCTGCATATGCAACGAAAGATGTGACCATCGAAGCTAACTCAAGAATATGTCAGTTCAGAATATTTGAGCATCAGCCTACTATTAGCTTTGAAGAAGTAAATGTTCTTGAAGGTGAAGACAGAGGCGGTTTTGGATCTACTGGAAAGCAGTAGAGCGATATTATAAAAAAGGTCAAGAGTTAAAAAGGACAAAAATAACGAAAAGTTTCGTCAAAATAACGAAGGTTTTTCGTCTTTTGGTCAAATTGTCACATTTCGCATTTTTTATTTGGGAATCAAGGACATTGAAAAGAAACGATAAAGAGAGTATTATCTTTTCAACGGGGCAAAAGCCCAAATTACTAAGTAACTTTTTTAACCATTTAAGGAGGACAAAATGGCATCTTTAAATCTTAAAGGAATTTACAAAAGATATCCTAACGGCTTCGAAGCAGTAAAGAACTTCTGCCTTGACGTTGAGGATAAGGAATTCATCATCTTCGTAGGACCATCTGGTTGTGGTAAGTCAACTACCCTTCGTATGATCGCTGGTCTTGAGGATATCTCAGAAGGTGAGTTATACATCGACGGAGAACTTAAGAACGATGTAGAGCCTAAGGATCGTGATATCGCAATGGTATTCCAGAACTACGCTCTTT
>JAKSSE010000042.1 GCA_024403255.1 Lachnospiraceae bacterium | reverse complement strand
TACCACCCTCGTGATACTGAAGAACTTCGGCCGACTCAATTTCTGCCTTATCTATTCCAAGAAGATAAACTGGTCTCCAAATACCAGCATCTGGTAAATGTGCACCCCAATCCCAGCCAAACATATAATGCGCTTTTCTTATATGGACAAATCCATCCATCGCATCTTCTGTACCACGGGTTGGTGCCTTTTCGTAAGCCTCTTTTATAAACTTTGTAGGCGATTTAAAAATCACCTTAAGCACATTATCATTTTTTATATATTTCTTAACCTGATACTTCCAGGTTCTATGCATGTTATTTGCATAACCAAGGAAGACGCCATTAAGATAAACGTCAGCCAAAGTATCCAGACCTTCAAAAACAAGAAGGACTTCTGTCTTACCTAGTAAATCCTCATCGCACTTAAAATTAACGCTATACTCATAATCTTCATCCATGAGCTTAAGCGCGGCTTCTTCATTATCCTTCCAAAATGGATCTTCCATTTTTCCAGCAGATAATAAATCCCCATAAACAGAACCAGGAACAAGAGCATCAAAACTCTCATTCCCGTCTACCATTTTCATTGTCCAGTTTTTATCTAACTCTAATCTTCTCATAAGCTAATTTACGCTCTTTGCTTTATTTCTAATTCTTGTTAGCGCATTATCTATATTCTTTGGAGACTTACCCATAATTTCAGCAATCTCCTTATAATTTTTCCCTTCGAGGTAATAATCAAAAACCTCCTGCTCCATTTTGCTAAGCTGTTCTTTTATCTTCGCAATTAAAAGCTTTGAGTTTTCTTCTCCTATCACCATTGCTTCTGGATCATCGCTCGATAAAATCTCATCCCAGTCATCATCCAAAAGCGAAACATAATTATTAAGAGGAATATTCTTTTTTCTATTTGCCGACTCAATCGCTTTAAGCATCTGTCTGTTGATACATAAAGATGCAAAAGTCATAAACGAAGCACCTTTACTCTCATCAAAAGTAAGTATTGCGGAAAAAAGCCCCATCATTCCTTCCTGGATTAAATCGTCTGTCTCACCGCCAATAAGGAACAAAGATTTTGCGTATTTTAAAACTAGAGGCTTATACTTTGCGCATAAAGCCTCCATTGTTTCTCTATCTTCTCTTGCTAAAATTACAAGTTCTTCGTCTGATTTATTTTGCTGCAAGAATTATTTTCCTCTTCTTTGTCTTACAATTTCATAAGCTAAAACGCCGCATGAAACCGATGCATTAAGTGAGTCAATATCTCCAACCATAGGGATCGAAGCTGCCATATCACAGTTTTCTGCAACAAGCCTACTTACACCATCGCCCTCATTTCCAATTACAAGACCGATTGGACCAGTCATATTCACATCGTACATTTCTGGAGCATCCATTCTTGCACAGACAAACCACATACCAATTTCTTTAAGCTGATCCATGGTTTTATTTAGGTTAGTAACCTTTGCTACTGGTGTGTAAGCTAATGCTCCTGCTGATGCTTTTGCAACAGTTGCGGTAAGAGGGCATGCCCTATGCTTTGGAATTATTACGCCATGCGCTCCTGCCAAATTTGCGGTACGTATGATTGCTCCCAAATTATGTGTATCTTCTATTCCATCCAACAAAATAAAAAATGTATCTTCATCCTTTTCTTTTGCCTTATTGATCAAATCCTCAAGTTCAGCATATTCATAAGCTGCCGCCATAGCGATAACACCCTGATGCTTTTTAGTTTCAGACATCTGATCAAGACGCTGTCCACTCACAAATCTAACATCTGTGCCAGCTTTTTTTGCTTCTCTTAAAATGGTCTGGATCGGGCCATCGTGAAGTCCATCCTGAATAAAAAGCTTATCGATTGGCTTACCTGATCGATATGCCTCAATCACCGCATTTCTTCCTTCAATTTTGAATTCATTTGTCTCTGTCATATACTGTACCCACTGTGTTTAAGTCCGTAGTTAAATAACTCAAGTATTCTGTCCAAATCGCCCTTTAGGTATAAAAAACCAAAGAGAGCCTCAAGACCTGTTGCCTCAAGATAATCCGACTTTGATGCGTTCTTTGCCATAGTGTGAGGCTTTGAATTTTTGCCTCTTCTAAAAACGTCTGCTTCCTCATCTTTTAGCTGATCCATAAAAGCTTTAGCTATCGCAGCCTGCGCTGGGGCTTTTGATAAATGCGAAGTCTGAGCATTTAATTTTTGTGGAGAAACATTCCCTTTGCCGACAACTCCGGTTCTTACGATAAGCTCATAAATCGAATCGCCAATAAAAGCCAAAGCAAGCGCACTATATGAACGCAAATCGGCACCCTCAACTGAGAGTGCCGTTAAAATTTGTTTGTTTAGACTCTGGTCCACTTAACTCCTTCTCTGGTGTCTTTAATCTCAACACCTGCGGCTAAAAGTTCATCACGAATCGCATCCGCTCTTGCAAAATCCTTTGCCTTTTTAGCTTCTGCTCTTTCTTCAATCTTTGCAAGTATTTCTTCTTCTGAAATAGCGCCTTCAGCAACCTGCTTTTCAGTAAAGATACCAAGAACATCGCAAAGTTTTTCGATAGTCTCAAGAACTTCTTTTAAATATGCCTTGCTTGATTCACCTGATGCTGTCTGGTTCGCAAGCTTAACTATTTCAAATATAGCAGAAATACCATCAGCTGTATTGAAGTCATCCTCCATAGCTTCTTCATATTTCTTGACAAAATCAGAAACCTTTGAAAGATTTTCCTTCTCATCATCTTTAAGAGCCTCTACCTCACTCTTTGAGATAAGGAATCTTAAATTGTCTGCTGCTGTGATAATTCTCTCAAGTGCATTGCTTGCTGCATCCATAAGCTCTCTTGAGAAATTAAGAGGACTTCTGTAGTGAGCGCTAAGCATAAAGAATCTAAGCACCTGGAGGTCATACTCATTAGCAATATCTCTTACAGTAAAGAAATTGCCAAGAGACTTACTCATCTTTTTATTATCAATATTAAGGAAACCATTGTGCATCCAGTAATTTGAGAAGGTTGCATCATTAGCTGCCTCTGACTGAGCTATCTCATTTTCATGATGAGGGAAAATTAAATCCTCGCCACCAGCATGAATATCAAGGGTCTTTCCAAGATATCTTCTGCTCATAGCAGAACACTCGATATGCCAGCCTGGACGGCCATCACACCATGGGCTCTCCCAGTAAGGCTCACCTTCTTTTTTAGGTTTCCAAAGAACAAAATCAAGTGGATCTTCCTTTTGGTCCTCTCCTGCTACAAGGATTGCTCTATGGCCTCCCTCAAGATCATCAATGTTTTTGCCTGAGAGTTTTCCATAGGTACTAAACTTACGAGTTCTATAGTAAACAGTACCATCCTCTACTTTATAAGCATATCCCTTATCCATGAGGACCTGTATAAGATCTATGATTTCACCCATCTCTTCTGTTGCAAGTGGATGAGTTGTTGCAGGACGTACATTAAGTCCTTCCATATCCTTCTTACACTCAGCAATGTATCTGGTTGAAATTTCTTCAGAAGAAACGCCTTCTTCATTTGCCTTTTTGATTATCTTATCATCAACATCAGTGAAATTTGATACATAGTTTACTTCGTAGCCTTTATACTCAAAGTATCTGCGAACGGTATCAAAGATAATCATTGGACGGGCATTTCCAATGTGTATCAGATTATAAACGGTAGGCCCGCACACATACATGCGGACCTTACCTTCCTCAATCGGCTTAAAAATTTGCTTACTACCAGTTAATGTATTGTAGATTCTCATAGTTCCTCTTTCTATCGAAGGAAGATAGGAAGTTCCTCTCCTACATACCAGCTCTGCTTACCAGTTTCGGTGGCCTTTGCAGGCTTTTTAGCTACTGGAGCCTTCTTTGCTGCTGGCTTAGCTGCAGTCTTTTTAGCTGGTGCCTTTTTGGCAGGTGCTTTCTTAGCTGGCGCCTTTGCTGGAGTAGCTGCTTTAACAGTTTCCTCTGCTGGCTTAGCAATTACAGCTGCCTTAGTTTCAGTCTTAGTCTCAGTCTTTGCTGCTCTTTTAATACTTCCTGCTCCTACTGACATTTTTTAATTATCTCCTTTGCTGTTTCAAGATACTCTGCCGCTGCACGAGATGATTTTTTGTGAACCGCTATAGGCTTTGAATTATCCTGAGCCCACTCAACTTCAGCGTCTACTCTGATTATGGTGTCAAAAACTTCAACACCTTCTGCTTCTCTTAAATTATCAATGCTCTGCTTGTAGTAATTCTTACGGGCATCAACCTTAGTAATAAGTACTCCAAGAAGTTCAAGTTTCTTATTGATTTTCTTTACATCATCCACAAAATCAAACATATTAGCTACGCCGAAAAGTCCCCAAGGAGACGCCTCAACCGGCATAACAATATAGTCTGATGCACAAAGGATATTCATCACCCAACCACCTAGTGTTGGAGGTGCATCAATAAGAATAAAATCATAAGCCTTTGACTCTTTGATGGTCTCCAAAATATTATGGAGAATCATCTCTCTTTGCCACATTGTAAACAGATCATATTCGATACTGCTCATAAGTGTAGAGGATGGAACAATATCAAGATTTTCATAAGGAGTATTTATAACATAATCCTTAAGATCTTTTTGCTCCTTTACGGCTCTGTAGAGGTTTTTCTCAGAAGTCGCATACTCTAAAACTTTCTCTTCATCCATGAATGATAAAGAAAGATTAAGCTGCATATCTCCATCGATAAGAAGAACCTTCTTGCCAAGAGTAGCCAAAGAATAGCCGATATTTGCACAAGACGTTGTCTTACCGCTTCCGCCTTTATTATTAGCGAATGCTATTGTCACTGTCTTCTTCATAAACGCACTCAATTCCTTTGTCTTTGAAATACTTAAGCCATGCATCATCCGGCCTTTGATCTGTTACAATCATGTCCATATCACAGGCCTCACAGATTTTGGAAAAAGCTACGCTTCCAAACTTTGTGCAATCAACTGCTAATATCTTTAATCCAGCAGATGAAAGCATAGCACTTTTGGTAGCGGAAAACAACTCATTAGCGTCTGTAATGCCTTTTTCCATATCTATTCCCTTGCAGGAAAAAATAACTTTATCAGCATTAAACGCTTTTAATGACTCTATTGTTTTTGGTCCCACCAAAGCCAAATAGTTTGCTTTAAGCTGACCTCCGGTTGATAACACATCCCAACCTTCCTGCTCATTAAGCTCTATCATTACTTCTATAGAGTTTGTAATGATAGTAAGTCTTTCCTTATTTCTGATTTCGCGAATCATCGACAAAGTGGTAGTGGAAGGATCAACTATAATGTGATCTCCGTCTTCAATTAGGTCTGCTAAAAGCTTGGCAATTTTTCTCTTGCCAACCATATTTTTCTTTTGGCGAACCATGAAAGGAAGATCAATGCTGCTGTCTTTTTCTGGCAAAGTAGCACCGCCATAACTTTTTACAGCAAGACCTTCTTTATCAAGACGATCCAAATCTCTACGAATAGTTTCTTCAGATACTTCAAAAAGGCCGCTTAGTTCACTAACTACGACCTTTTTCTCCTCCTGAAGTTTCTCAAGAATTATATTTCTACGTTCTGCCCCAATCATAAACTAGAATATTTCCCCAAAGCTTAAGTATATAAAGAAGTATTAAACGATTTTTCTGCACATCTGTGCGTCTGGACGAGCAATTACGGTTGAATCAAGGAACATACCCCTATCTCCTACTTCATCCTTTGCTCTTTCAATTGCTGCCTCGCAAGCTGCAACTTCACCAGTAATAAGCATGTATGACTTTCCACACATACCCTTGGCAATACGAAGCTCAATAAGCTTAACATCTGCAGTCTTTGCTGCTCAATCAGCTGCAACAATGATTGCTGATGCATCATAAGTCTCAAGAACTCCAAGTGCGTCAACGCCCTCAATTTCTGAGCTACCATAAATAGCTGGGAAAATTGAAGGATCAGGATTGCCAAGTACAAAATTATCAATAAAAGCATCACCTTTAGCATTAGAAGCTACATCAACTGCTGCACGTACAGCTGAAAGTTCACCACTAATTAATGCAATGTACTTTCCCGGACAAACAACCTCTGCTTCTATAAGCTCTACATCAGCTGCTTTGCACATCTGATCTGCAGCCCAAATACCAGCAGATACTGTCTTAAATTCGATCATTCCAAGTGCTTTTGCCATCTTACATCCTCTCTATCTCGATGAAGCGTTCTGCAACATTTACTACTTTTCCATCAATTGACGAATGGATATTTACTGATAAACCATCCGCTGCCTTTCCAACAATATCACCTGCTTTAACAACATCGCCCACTGATACAACTGGAGATGTAGGTGCTCCGATATGCTGAGAAAGATTTATTTTTACTTTATTTGTGAGTCTTAAATTATCATCAAGAGGCGCTTTTTTATCATACTGGCCAAGTCCAAGTCTTCCAAGAAGTCTTGTCTCCGGAACTTTTCTATATGATCTTGATGAAAGAACTTCATCTGCCTGTACTACTGGTGGCTTAACACCATTTTTTCTAAGTTCTCCCTTAAATTCAGCCATCATGCTGCGAGGTGAAAGACCCTGAGGACAGCTGTATAGTTCACATAGTCCACATGAACAGCAAAAAGCTGTGTTAACAAAAGCATCAAGGTTTTTATAATCCTTATTTGCAGCTGCTCTCATAAACATATGTGGCTCAATTGGATGTCCAAGTGCATGGCGAGGACAAAGGTCCGTACATGTCTGACACTGGCAACAGCTTGATGCACTTCTTGCAACATTGATTGCAAACTTAGAAGTTTTCTTTAATACCAAACTATGGTCCCTAGGAAGAACAATAACCGCTGAAGTAGTCTTAGTTACCGGGTTATATGCTGGCTGGAAACCACCCATCATAGGACCACCAATAAGATAAACAGGATCATCACATGTAATCTTTCCTGCCATCTTAACAACTTCAGAAAGCTTCATTCCTATTGGAACTCTCACAGTTATTGGACTTTCAACTTCACCTGCTACAGTTACAAGCTTATCCATAACTGGATGATTTTCGAATACTGCACGATATACATTGTATGCAGTCTCAACATTAAAAACTGCAACACCACATTCAATTGGAAGTCCACCTGGGCGTACGACTCTTCCTGTTGCTTCATAAATCAAAACTACTTCATCACCCATTGGGTACTGATTAGGCAGTTCATGAATTTTTACAATAGGAAACTGAGGCAAATACTCATTAAGTGCCTCTATCGCTTCTTTGTATTCAGATTTAACGCCGATTATTGCTTCATTAACCTTTAAAGTCTCAGCAATAAGCGCGAAAGCTTTCAATATTTCAAAGGCATGTGTTGCCAAAAGCTGACGATGCAGCTTTAAAAGTGGCTCACACTCTGCACAATTAAGTAAAATGGTGTCGGCTTTATCGGAAAGCTTTCCATAGGTAGGAAAGCCTGCACCGCCTGCGCCGACCACACCATTTTCTTTTAGAATTTTAGATAATTCTTCTATCTTCATGTCGAAAAGGACTTATTATTTCTTAATCTTATCAAGATAACTGCGGAACTGATTATCATCATCAACGATTCCAACAATTGCTGCGTCAACAGGGCTATCAGACTTTGAAGCACCAACACGCGCTGAAGATCCGGTAGCAACGAGAACATACTCGCCAACGCCTGCGCCAATATTGTCAGTAGCAACTATGGTCTTACCATCTCCACCCATAGTAGAAAGTGGCTCAACAATCATAAATTTGTTACCTACAAGGTTATCCTGTTTTCTAGTGGAAACAACACTTCCCATTACTTTTCCGATAATCATAATTTTCCTCGTTATTTGCGAACGATAGTTACTAAATCATCCTGCTTAATTTCACTAGCGTTTGCCTCATCTGTATCGATGTGCATCTCAAGAGTAAAGCTCTCATCAACACGAATCTTTACTTTATCAAAGGTAGTACCACGCTCGTTATCTACAGAAACTGATACGTAATCTCCGTCCTTAACTCCTGCCTTAGCTGCATCAGCTGGTGACATATGAATATGACGAGCTGCAATAATACAGCCTTCCTTGCAAAATACTGCACCTTTAGGTCCAACAATAGCGATTGGTGCAGAACCAGCAACATCACCTGATTCTCTAACAGGAACATTCACTCCAAGTTTTCTTGCGTCAGTCTGTGAAATCTCAACCTGAGTAGCTTTTCTTGCAGGTCCAAGAACACGAACGTTCTCGATTGCACGAAGCTTAAGACCAACTATTGTACAGCACTCATTTGCTGCGAACTGACCGCCCATAAGCTCTTTCTTTTTTGTAAGCTGATAACCTGGTCCAAACAAGGTCTCAACATCAGCCTGAGAAAGATGAATATGACGATTCGAAACGCCTACTGGAACCTGAAAGCCATCTGCTTTACCACCCTGTCCCATAGCGGAAACTATCATTTTTGTAATCTGTTCAATCTGTGCCTGATCCATTTTATCCCCTCGTACCTTAAGATGATTTATTACCAGGGGCTAAGCCCCTTGGTAATAGTCATCAAAAATCATTTTCCTACTTAATCTTAGGAAGGATACCCTCAACATCGGTATGAGGTCTTGGGATTACGTGCTGAGCTACAAGCTCACCAAGGCGCTCTGCATTCTCTGCTCCAGCTTCAACTGCTGACTTAACAGCTCCTACATCGCCACGTACCATAACGGTAACAAGACCAGAACCGATCTTCTCGGTGCCAACTAAAGTAACGTTAGCTGCCTTGCACATGGTATCTGCTGCTTCGATTGCTGCGGTAAGACCGCGAGTTTCAACCATTCCTAATGCTTCCTGAGTCATGATAAATTCCTCCTTTTGAATTTCATGAAATAATGTCTGTAACTATTTATACAATCGGCTTATGCCGTGTATCATATTTATTTTGATTAAGCTTCCGGTAAGTAAATATCTCCGGTTTCTTCATCAAGTACCTTGCCTAATCTCTCTGCACTCATTGCGACCATCTTTCTGGTCTCCATGCAAGGAGCCGGGATAACACCCCATGAGGCAACGTTATGATTGTTTTCCTTTGATATAGCTTTTGCAGCCTCGATAGATGCTTTAACATCTGATACCTCGCCCTCTACAATAAGAGTACAAAGTCTTCCGCCAAGCTTTCTCTCCCAGGTGCAAAGTTCTACTGATGCTGCCTTGGTCATTGCATCAAGGCAATCAATAGCCGCTACAACTCCGGTAACTTCAATCAGTCCGTACGCGCCTGCCATAATTATCTAGCGGTAGGAAATCCTGGAAGGATCTTCTCTACATCAGCGTGTGGTCTAGGGATTACGTGCTGAGCTACAAGCTCGCCAAGTGCTGATGCTCTCTCTGCGCCAGACTCAACTGCAGCCTTAACTGCTCCTACATCGCCACGTACCATAACGGTAACAAGACCAGAACCGATCTTCTCAGTACCAACAAGAGTAACCTCTGCTGACTTGGTCATTGCATCTGCTGCTTCTACTGCTGCGGTAAGACCACGGGTCTCAACCATTCCTAATGCTTCTTTTGCCATTTTATTTATTTCCTTTCTCGATTAGTTCGAATCGAAGGCACAAAGCCTTAACATTTTAAGTGTATCTTCAGTGGGTCTTGGTATGATGTGGCTTGTTACAACTCCTGTAAGACTTTCGGCCACCTCTTTGCCCACTCTTACCGCCTCTGTCACATCCTCTACGTTACCTCTGAACTTTACAGTTACAAGAAGTGGAACTGGAAGAGAATCTGCGTTAGCTGGCTTATTCTTATCGAAGGGCTCAAGAGTTACGTTTGCTGCCTTGCATCCTGCATCTGCTGCCATGAATGCACAAACAAGTCCGTAAACCTCAAGAAAACCTACTGCACGCTCATCTACCATAAGTTACCTCTAGCGATCTGCCATAATTGCTATCTTAAGACCTGTCATTGCAAGGTTCTTCTTGAAGCCATCATCGATCTTTGAAAGTGGATACTTATCTGAGATAAGTTCGTTAAGTGGAAGTCCAATTGACTTTGCTGACTTTAAGAAATCAAAGGTAGTAGCATAGTCTCTAAGGGTATAAACCCAAGAACCTACAGTTGTGATTTCTTTTGAGCAAATATCAAAGTGTGGGTTAATGGTTGCGTCACCACCATTGATGAAGAAACCAAGCTCGCAAAGACCGCCGCCATTACGGATGAACTTGTAAATATTTGCATGTCCAACTGGTGAACCAGTACACTGGAATGCGAAATCTGCAAGGTGACCATCCCACTTCTTAGCGATGCCGTTTGCCATGTCTTCTGCTCCGTTGTAATCCTGGAAGTTAACTGAATCAGTAGCTCCAAGCCTCTTAGCGAAGTCAAGACGTCCCTGGTTACCATCTACTGCGATGATGTTTGCAACACCCATGGTCTTAAGAATTGCTATACAGATAAGACCGATAGGGCCACAACCCTGAACTACTACGCGGCTGTTGAACTTAAGAATACCAGTGGTCTTAGCTCTCTCAACTGCGTGAATAAGTACTGCACAAGGCTCGATAAGGATACGTGAATCCAAATCAAGATCAGAAACGTTAAAGAATGTTGAACCGAGTGCGCCGCGAATTACGATGTAATCAGCAAACCAACCCTTGAAGTGATCTGCGTCATCTGGCAAAAGACCATATACGTCAGCACCACCTACGTTCTGTTTGTTAAGGTCAAACATGGTAATGTCTGGGTTATCTTTGAAGATCATGCAGGTTACGATCTTATCGCCTAAGCCGATTGGCTTTCCTGCTGAATCAACCTTGACATTCTTACCAATTTTTACGATTTCACCAGTACCTTCATGTCCAAGAACTACAGGAATAAGTCCGAATGGATCTCTCTTGTACTCGTGTGCATCGGTACCGCAGATACCAGTACCTTCAACCTTAACTAAGATGTCATCGTCACCAATTTCTGGAATTGGGTACTCTTTTAATTCAATTTTCTCAAGATCTGTAAGTACTGCAACACGAGCAGTCTTAGGAATCTCTCTTGAAGCTGAAGAAGATGCTGAAGCGGTTACTGGAGCTGAAAGGCTGCCAAGTACCTGTTTTACAATCTCTTCAACCTGAGCTGCATTTATGTCCATTGTTTTCTCCTTATCTGATGCAAAGGCTGTCAACCATTACGCAGCGACGACGCTTAGTGAAGGTTGATGCGCTTGTAAGACCCTCTCCTGTACGGCTTGCGATGGTGAATGTGCAGAAGCCTTCTCCACCAAATCCAAGTGCACTGTATGAAGGACCATTTTTAACAAGGATAGCTGTATCAATAGCACGTGCATACTGAGTAATTCTGTCAACATTCTTTGAGTGAATGTGAGCTGAATGACGGTTGCCATGCTCAAGCCATACTGCCTGCTCAACTGCATCATCAAAGTTCTTAGCACGAACAACTCCAAGGATTGGCATCATAAGCTCCTCTGCAATGAGTGGATGCTCCTTAGGACCTTCGAAAGTGATGCAACGGATGCTGTCATCTACTTCAACTCCTACCATGCCAAGAAGAACCTTAGCTGAACGTCCTACGCACTTTCTGTTGAGAGCTCCCTTTTCAGTAAGAACTGTCTTGATGAGTGCGTCCTGAACCTCTTTAGATGCAAGGTAACAACCCTGCTCCTCAACCATGTATCTCATAAGTTCATCACAGATAGAATCTACTGCAACGATTTCCTTTTCTGCGATACAAGGAAGGTTATTATCAAAGGTACAGCCGTTTACGATATCCTCTGCTGCTTTTCTAATGTCTGCAGTCTCATCAACAAGTGCTGGAGGGTTACCAGCGCCAGCGCCGATTCCTCTACGTCCTGAAGAAAGAACTGCGGTAACAACACCAGGACCGCCTGTTGCAGCGATAAGCTGAATGTCCTTATGGCTCATGATTACATTTGAAGTATCAAGAGTAGGCTTTTCAACTGTAACTGCGATGTTGTCTGGGCCACCTGCCTCAAGTGATGCCTCATTCAAAAGATTGATAGCATAAATCGAGGTTTTGATTGCCTGTGGATGTGGATTGAATGCTACGGTGTTACCTGCAGCAAACATTCCGATTGTGTTACAAAGAATGGTTTCTGAAGGATTGGTGGTTGGGGTTATTGCTCCAATTACACCAAAAGGTCCCATCTCTATAAGAGTAAGTCCTCTATCTCCAGACCATGCTGTGGTCTTTATATCCTCGGTACCAGGAGTTTTCTCTGCTACAAGGATGTGCTTTAAAATCTTATCTCCAACGTTACCCATACCGGTTTCTGAAACACCCATACGAGCAAAGGTCTCTGCATTATCCTTAATCTTCTGACGGATGTTTGCGATAACCTTTTCACGCTGATCTAAAGACATGACACGAACCACTTTTTGTGCTTCCTTAGCCTTAGCGATTGCCTCGTTCATATCGGTAAATACGCCATGCATACCAGATACATCAGATCCGATCTGCATCTTGGCCATAACCTCACCAACGATTGCGCTAATCTGGGCTGCTGTCATTTCCAAGATATCACTTCCTTTCTATGAAAGTTTATTACTTAAGCTCTGAAAGAACTTTCTTAACGATGTCAGCGATCTGTGCCTCTGCAGCACCTGAAGCTGAAGAATCGTTGCCTACGAAGCTGTACTGATATCCAGGGAACTGCTTAGCCTCCTCAAGAGAACCGCATGAACCACAGTTGTGGCAGTTCTTGCCGCCCTTGTTAAGGCAGATTGAAGCTGGGTGCTTTCCTGGCATACCGAACTTACGACGAATGTCATAAAGCTTCTCGATATTCTTCTCATCGAATTCCTTAGGACCGCCAAGCATCTTTGACTTGTAAAGAAGCTCTGCGTAGAACTCAAGTGACTCCATCTTCATATATGCTGCGTTAAGATCTGTAGACCAGGTAAGTGCACCGTGGTTCTCAAGAAGAACAGCATCGAAGTATGGAAGGTACTTCTCTAAGTTATCAGGAATCTCCATGGTAGATGGAGTACCGTACTCAGCGATTGGAACACAACCAAGTGCGATAACTGCCTCTGGCATGATTGGCTGAGTAAGAGGAATACCTGCGATTGCAAATGCAGTACCATACATTGGATGTGCATGTA
>JAKSSE010000041.1 GCA_024403255.1 Lachnospiraceae bacterium | reverse complement strand
AGCACGCCGCCAGCGTTCATCCTGAGCCAGGATCAAACTCTCATGTTAAAAGTTTGTCCAAAGAACAAGATAAAGCTTAGCTTTTCTTTTCCTTGATTTTTCCTAATTTACTGTCTTAGGTTGACTTGATTAAACTCATTAGAATTTTCCGAGATTGTTTCGAAAAATCTTTTCTTGAATCTTTCAAGGTTGCATCACTATTTAGTTATCAATGTGCTTCGTTGCTTTTGAGCCGCAACTCGTTTAATATATCACGGCTGCAAACCTTTGTCAACAACTTTTTTTATTTTTTTTAATCTTTTTTTCTATCTCTTTTTTTAAGTCATATAGTAAAAAAGAACTACCGCTTTTCAACGGTAGTTAGGATAATAGCACCACAAATTATTAAAGTCAACAACTTTTTTGCATTTTTTTATCAATTTTAAAAACTAGTATCTTCTATATAATATAGATACTAAATATAGTGTTTACATAAGCCTTATTCCAAGCAGGAATTCTTTTATGAGATTTCTATCATATAGGAAGAATAAAAACTCACTTCTTTCTATCTGATCCATAATCCATCTTCCCCACTCGTAACCCTGTGATATTTCTGCAAAATACATTATAAGCCATACAGTTATAAAATATATTGCAGCTCCAGGAACAATACCAAGTAGTTTGTTTATTCCCCTTATTATTGGAATTCTTTCGATGGTCCTAACAATAACTCTTGTTATCTTAAGAAATATTCCTATTAATATGAAGCATAGGAAAAATGCAACTCCATATACAATTTCCACAGAAAGATCTTCTGCTATTAAAGTCATTAAAGGACTTCGTTCTATAAGATCATCATATATTTTTGTATCTATGTTTGTATTGGAAACTAAAAACCTTCCTACATACGTCGCAAAGAAACCACTACATCCAACTATAACTGTTGTGGTTATAAGTCGTACTATCATTCGTAAAAAGCCGACTTTATATCCCGTTACGCAACAGATTAATAGTACAGCAATTGAAATGGCAGAAACTGTATTTACTGTCATCGTAATCTAATCCTTGAACTTTTATTATTTTCTATAACAGTGTAACTGCCGTTTCCTCTGGACAAAACAGCATAAACATTGCTTTCCATTTCACCACTAAAGCTATTTACACCTATACGGCTATAAAAATTGATTTTATTACCATCAATAATTACTATCTGTGATCCCGGTAGAATACTTACAGAATCATAGCTGTAATCAAAACTTCTTTTTCCTATTCTATGTCCTGATTTATTAAATACTTCCAGAAGGTAAGCATTTGAATCCTCCGGATTATCATTTTCTGTTATAACAACAAAATTTGAACCATCATTTTCAATGCTTCTGATTTTAGATTCGTATTTGATTTCCTTTGACTCTTTTGGTTTTTCAGATTTGCTAAAAATATGTATAGTTTCTCCACTGTATGCTATAGGCGTATCATCCTTCATAAAACATACATCTGGAATAGTTTCATCTTCATATAGATAAGAAGCAACTATGTTGTCGCTCTCGTTTTGACCAACACGACCAAAGTTGTAAAATACAACCCTACTTGAAATCTTCTTTTCGCTAATATCTATTTCAGATACCATAAGAAGCTTTCCATCTGATGAAAGCGCAATCGACACTGGGAATCCACTATTCTGAGGATAAATAACACCTTCAGCTATCTTTTTGCCATCTGAAGCATAAAGCTGTAGATAACTGATGTGGTTTTCTTCCATTAATATTGCAATTACACCAGTATTAGAAATAGCTGCTCGTCGAATACTCATGTTCATCTCTAAAGTAAGAACAACACCTTCCTTGTCCATAAGCTCCAGACCACGTCCTCTTTCATCATAAATAAGAACATAGTCCTTTGTCTTTTTCAAAGTTGGGTTAGCGTATTCATAGGAAACGTTCCAAATAAGACTGCCGTCTTCTTTGGTGTAAAATGCTCCATCCGAACTATATTTTATTAAGTTGGAATCGAAGGTATCGTACTTAGTTCCATCTTCATCGTTTCTTTCAAATGTAGCTTCTACATCGTATGTATCATATCTGAAAAACTGGTACATGGATGCAGACAAAACCACAAATACTAAAACAATACCTATGATTATACTGTTACGTTTTTTATGCATATTATAAGGGCGCCTAAGCGCCCTCTCCTTTAGAAACTAAATATAGCAACGCCGTATGCAGGCAATGGGTATTTAACTGAGTACTCCTTGCCATCACATTCAGATTTTTCTGCTGTGTAGGTTATCTTTCTCTTACCTGTTACAGTTGCACCGTATTTTTTATCGTTGCTACTGAAAATAAGTTTGTATTTTCCTTCCTTTGGCACGCCAACCATATAATCATCTCGACTAACAGGTGTGAAGTTTATAACAAATAACAAATTGTTCTTGCCGTCTTTTGACTTACGGACAAAACTGAAAATACTTCTGTCACTATCATTTGCATTAATCCACTCAAAACCTTCCCAACTATGGTCGAGTTCATAAAGACATGGATTCTCTTTGTATATATGAAGAAGATCCTTCATATATTTCTGGAGATTTGCATTGTTCTCATTCTCGAGAAGGTACCAGTCAAGCTCGCGTTCCTCGCTCCATTCCTGATACTGACCAAAATCCTGACCCATGAAAAGAAGCTTCTTTCCTGGATGTCCAATCATAAAGGCATATCCAGCCTTAAGGTTTTCAAACTTCTCACCCTCAAGTCCTGGCATCTTATTTATCATAGAACACTTAAGATGAACTACTTCATCATGGGAAAGAACAAGAATATATTTCTCATATTCATTGTAGCTCATAGCAAATGTCATCTTGTTATGGCATCCCTTACGGAAAAGAGGATCCTGTTTCATATAATCAAGGAAATCATGCATCCATCCCATATTCCACTTATATGAGAAATTAAGACCGTCATCTTCTACTTTTCCTGTAACTTTTGGCCAAGCAGTTGACTCTTCCGCTATCATCATGGTTCCATGATTTCGTCCAAGAATAACAGTATTTATGTGCTTGAAAAACTCTATAGCTTCAAGGTTCTCATTTCCACCATACTTATTAGCACACCACTCGCCATCTTTCTTTCCATAATCAAGATAAAGCATAGAAGCTACAGCATCTACACGAAGTCCATCAATGTGGTATTCTTCTATCCACATAAGTGCACTACCAATAAGGAAGTTTTTAACCTCATTCTTACTGTAGTTAAATATCTTGGTACCCCAGTCTGGATGCTCACCAAGTCTCTTATCAGGATGCTCATACAAAGGCTGACCATCAAAATCAGCAAGACCGTGTGCATCCCTTGGAAAATGAGCTGGAACCCAATCAAGAATTACACCTATTCCTTTGCTATGAAGATAATTTACAAGATACTTGAAATCTTTTGGAGCTCCATATCTTGAAGTAGGGGCATAATAGCCTGTTACCTGATATCCCCATGATCCATCAAATGGATATTCCGATATACCCATAAGCTCAACATGTGTATATCCCATATCTAAAACATAATCTGCAAGTGCTTTTGCAAATTCTTTATAGCTGTAAAATCCATCGTCATCTCTGCCCGGATGTCTCTTCCAAGAACCTGGATGTACTTCATAGATAGACATTGGCTGATTGAAAACCTTTTCGCCTTCATTCTTTACGCGATTATCCATCCAAGCTTTATCTGTCCATTTATAACCCTCTCTATCGTAAATAATAGAGGCAGTACCTGGACGAAGCTCAGCATAAGATGCATATGGATCTGCTTTATAGTGCTTTTCACCTTCCTGATCAATGATAAGATACTTATACATCTGACCTTCTTTTACACCTTCAATAAAGCACTCATATACACCCATTTCAATAGGCTCTATTCTGGTCATTAAATAGGCGGTTTCTTCCTCCCATCCATTATAATCACCAATTACATACACATCCTTTGCATGAGGTGCCCAAACTGTAAACCACACACCCTTTTTGCCATTTTCTGTAGCAGGATGTGCTCCCATTTTCTTATAGATCTCATAATTTGTTGCCTGACCAAATAAATATGCATCAAGCTCCGAAAAATGTGACATATTATATCCCCCTTTTACTCCTCAAAATCCTTTTCTCTTAATATGATGTTATCATTTTCATCATATCTCTTTTTAGACATACTTCCAAAGAATCCCTTTAGACCCTTCTTTTCAGCCTTCTCCATTGCTTCATCCATAATTTCCTTTATGGCTGTAACAGTAGTATTTTTTGTAGGATGCTTTATAAGTCTAATTCTGTCATAAAGAGCTAATGATCCCTCATCCCCTATAGAGAAACCATTTTCTTCTGCATATGCTTCTGCAAAAGCAAAAAGTTCTTTATCTGCAAGTCCTGGTACTATCACTTTTTCAGTAAACAATGAAGCAAACGCTGGACTTACGGACATGACATATTTAATATCCTCGATTGTTCCTTCAAGGATAACAAACACATTGCAATCTGGTGATGACAAAGGAACTGCAAACTTTTCTGCTGTTTCCTTTTTTATATCCTTTGCTTTCTCAATAATAAGTGTTCCACCAGCAACCTGATTTAAAAGCTTTTCAGGGTCCTTCTCATTAAGAGCCTTTCCAGTAAGCTTTCCTATTTTTCCAGAAGGCTTTCCTATCTCATCCTGCATAATCTTAACAAATGCAGTACCAAGAACAGTCTTTCCACATCCAGGATCACCAACTACAAGTAAGTTTCCACCTCTCATAGACTGCCTGTTTGAAAGTCGCGTCATAGCCCCTGACAAAGCAGTGCAAACCTGAGGTTCAAGATTTTTAACAAAAGCAAAGTATGAAAGTCTTTCTCTTTGCTTATCTGTAAGTTTCTGAACCGTTTTTTCTGCAATATTTGCATCAAAAGCTGCGTCCTCGAGTTTTTCTTCTGTAATAAGTTCACCAGCAATTTCTGGTTCAACTTCCACTTCTTCTATAACAGGAAGTGGTGCTGTCTCAGGCTTTATCTCTGGAATAGTTACAGATTCTGCTGCTACTGGTTCTTCTTCATTTAAAAATTCTGAAATATCTATTGCTGGAAGTTTAGAAGTTTCTGGCAAAGATGTATATTCTGATAAATCAGGAATAGGTGCCGTAGCCTTTTCAATAAATGCTTTCTCTGCACTTTCCTCAGCAATGAGGTTATCAATATTACTTTGAAGAGTGTTGTTGATGGTTGACATAATGTCGGCAACTTTCTGCTGAGTTGCTTCATCAATAACCGGCTCAACTGGAGCTTCCTCTGCCTTAGGTGCATCAAACTTTTCAGGATTCCACTCTCTTGCTGTAACAATCTCAGGCAATGGCTTTGTTACCTGATCCGCAGGAGTTTCCTCACCCTGTGCATTGATTACAGGGATAACTATTCCAGGAGCATCACCCGCTTCTGTAACCTTAGGTATTGTAAATCCTGTTGCAAGAGAATTTAATGAACTAGCTGCTTTCTGCTGAACTGCTTCCCTGCCATGAAGAATATCTTCTTTTAACAATTCTGCAGCAGGTACACCAGCCTCAAGAGCTGGAGCAACATCTTCTAGTTTTTCATAAATGTTAGTAGCTTCTCGAAGAGCTTTTGCTTTTTCAATTTCAAGCTTTTTAGCTTCAGCCTCCTGAAGAGTGATAGATGCTGCTCTTCTCATCTTCTCCCAGATTTCAAGCATTTCATCTATTGTGATTTGTCCTTCTATCTGCTCTTCACCTTCCTGACGCTCAGGAATAACAAGACTAACCTGGCCATCATATTCTTCTGCAAGCAAAGCTCTAAATCTCTGCTGGATTTCTTTATTGATAGCCTCTTCTTTTTCTATTTCTTCTGGAAGAGATCCTGTTGCTGCTTTATCCGGCTGAAGATATGGAATGTCCTCTACTAAAGACTTTATATTCTCCATATTTTCAGTAACAGTTTCAGATGCCTGAGCATCCATTATCTCTTCTATACTTTTTCTAATTTCAGCCTGAAGATTAATAGTATCAAACTTCTCAATAGGTGCCTGAATCTCTGGAATGCGAATAGTAGACTCGAGCTTTTCTCCAGACGCCTCTTCACCTGGACGAATTTCTGTAACACCATCTTGTTTAGCTTTGATAGCGCGATACTTATCTTCCTGCATCTCATCGAGTGGCTGATAGCACATTTTGATTTCAAGAGCTCTTTCTACATAAGGGCCATCGCCAAACCAAAGAATGATTTCATCGCAAAGATCGATACATTTTTCACTCTGTGCTGTTTTGTGATATAAATTTGCAAGTTCATAAGCCCATTCTTCAGAGAAATCCTGATCCTTGAGCTCTTCAAGAACTGAAATCAAAGTTGCATTATCTGCACCCTTTGCCTTACAAATCTTATACTTGATGATGAATCTGTTGCTATCATGAGGCGCAAGCTCAACAAAATCATTATAGTAAAGCTCTGCTCTGTCAAGATCACCCTTTTTAATGTTTAAAAGAGCAAGCTCATATACAACCATTCTTGCAACTGGAGATCTGTCATAAGCAAATTCAAGAATTTCTTCTGCTTCATCTAATCTATCAGCAGCTTCATATGCCTTTGCTATTCGAACCATCACATTGATGTTATGACTTTTTCTCCAAGGAATGTCATCAGCAACAGTAGCAGCACCTCTTACATTGCCTGCTTCTGACAGTTTTTTCATCTCATCAAGTTTTTCTTTGATATCGATCTTTTCCACGTTAAACTCCTTAAGGATTATTCACCCTTATTTTCTTCTTCTTTTTGAACTTTTTTCTTTTTAAGAATTTCTATATCTGTATCAAATGGATTTTTTCCTAATCCTTTGGATCTTATCCATTTAATCAAGCTAAACGTTTCTTCCCCATCATTCTGCTGCTGAGCAACAGTTTCATTAAATCTTTCTCCAGGTCTTTTTGGAATCACAATCTCATCGTCATTTACAGAATTATCATCTAAATTAATTCTGTTCATATGAATATAAGTACCAGTATCTAAAGGCAATTCCTTCTTTCTTAAAATCCATGTAACAAACTCATCTGCTACATAGTAAATTACTGCAAATAATGGAACGCCTAAAATCATTCCAACAAATCCAAAGAAATGTCCTCCAATGATAATAGAAAATAAAATCCAAAATGATGAAAGACCTACAGACCCGCCAAATACAACAGGTTTTATTACATTTCCATCAATCTGCTGAATAACTACTATTATTATAAGAAGAATCAGCGCTTTAACTGGATTCTCAACTAATACAAAAAAGATACTTGGAATTGCACCAATAAAAGGTCCAAATACAGGTATGATATTTGTTACTCCGACAATTACTGCTACCAGTGCAGCGTAAGGAACCTCAAAAATCAAACATAAAATCCAGGTTCCAATTCCTACAACAAACGAATCAATCAAAACTCCAACAAGGTAGTTCTGGAAAATATCATTAGTCTTGCGAACAACGTTTATTATATGGTTAGCCGTTTTCTGTTTAAATAAGGCATAGGTCACCTTTTTTGCCTGACCAATAAAAGTTTCCTTGCTCGCCATGATATAAATGCCAGCGATTAGTCCGATAATAAGATTTATTATTACTTTAATTACGGAATATACACCACTGAAAAGTCTAGAAACCTGATTACGTATCTCAGGAAGGTCTTTTCCTAGCAAATCCATAAAATATTTTTCTATATTCTCAGATGTATCATTTATATAAGTAACAATCTGTGGATCAAGCTCAAGGCCATCTATCCACTCCATAAAACTGTCTATTCTCTTAGGCATAGACTCGATTAACGAGGTGATACTGGTAATAAGCTGAGGTACGATTAAATTTACAAGTGCATATATTATGAGGATTAAAACTAAAAACGCTGCTGTTATACCAATATTTCGAGAAATATTGTGTGCGCTTTTTCTCTTTTTGCTGGAAATTTCAAGAGTTCTTTCTTCCAGCTCAATGCGTAACTGACTTTGAATTTCATCATATGCTAAAGGCTCTGCGGATGGATTGTTTTCACGATGCCTTTTTTTAATTAATTTTTTTATTAAACGATTTCTAAAAATTGGGTATAAAGTGTATTCAACTTTTTTAACAACCGGATTTAATATATATGCCAAAACAAATCCTATGATAAACGGACTTAATGCAGCAAAAAATGAACTGAATCCATCAGAAAATCCGTCAAATCTTTCTACTAAAAAGTAGAACAGGATAATCACCATAGCGGTGAGGATTGTCACTCCCGCTATGGTAAAATATTTCTTCATTGGCAATTTTTCCTGGTTATTATCGTTAAAAAAGTCTGGCATAGTTTAACCTTTATAATAATTGATAAGGCATCCCTTAAGAATAATGGTTCTCTCATCATCAGTAAGGTCACCTAAAGTCATTTTGAATTCGTTTAGCTTTCCGTCTTTAACAACATAAGCTGTTACTTCTGGCAATTTTTTCTCAATTACATCCTTAACATCTTTAAGGAAAATCCAGTCACCAAGCTCAAATGGAAGATCTCCACTTGGAGTAAGGAGTGGAAGCATTCCCCAGTTAATAAGGTTTGAACGATATCTCTTGGTAGCATATTCGTTTGCAATATTTGCCCAACCACCAAGAACCTTCTGGCAAGATGCTGCCTGCTCACGAGCAGATCCATCACCTGGTTTTACTGCAAAGATAGTAGAACCAATACCAAGGTTTGAAGCATTTACCTCTGGGAATGACTCATTAATCTTAGAAAGCACATCTTTAAATTCTGGAAGTGCATCTACAGGATTTTCACCAGCCTCTATAGCTTTCTGTCCCTTCTGAACTTCCTTTGCTCTGCCAACATATGCAGGATCTTTTCTTGAAAGAGTAAACTCAGCAAGTCCAAGAGGATTTGATCTGTATGAAGATGTCTCGCCCGAAGGAATGAGCTCATCTGTTGTGGTAACAGGATCATGAATCTCTGAAACAACCTTGATTGCCATATTCTGAGGAAGAGCGCTCATTGCTGGCCAGTCCTTAATATTTGGACCAAACTTAATTTCTGAATCTGGATCAGCAACTCCCTTGCTGTCAAATACGCGATTTGCGTAAATTGAACTGTCAAAGAAATATTTAGGATGCTTGTACTCTACATCCATATTTTCTGCTGATGTTAAGAAGCCCTTGTTTGCTGCAGTTGCTGCAATTGAACGGGCATCCATAAGAGCAACAGATGCAATCTGTCCACTCTGAAGCTTAGAACCTTCACGGTTAGGGAAGTTTCTGGTTGAATGTCTGATAGAAAATCCGTTATTACCAGGAGTGTCACCTGCACCAAAGCATGGTCCACAGAATGCTGTCTTCATAATAGCTCCTGTTGCCATAATGTCTGCTGCTGCACCATTACGAACAAGTTCCATATAAACTGGCATTGAAGCAGGATAAACACTTAATGTAAATTCATCTGCTCCGATAGACTTTCCACGAAGAATATCTGCTGCATCACAGATGTTTTCAAATCCACCACCTGCACATCCAGCGATAATTCCCTGATCAACATAGAGCTTTCCATTTCTAACCTTATCTTTAAGGGTGAATTCAACTGCTCCATCAAGGCTGACTTTTGCTCTCTTTTCACAATCATCAAGAATATCCATAAGATTTGCATTAAGTTCATCAATGGTATAAACATTCGATGGATGGAATGGCATCGCAATCATAGGCTTAATTTCATCAAGATTAATCTCGATAAATCCATCATAGTAAGTAACATCTGCTGGATTAAGTTCTTTGTAATCTTCTTTTCTGCCGTGGATATCATACCATTCAGCAACCTTGTTATCAGTTCTCCAAATAGAAGAAAGGCAAGTTGTTTCTGTGGTCATAACGTCAACGCCAATTCTAAAATCAACTGACATGTTGTCGATTCCAGGACCAACAAATTCCATTACCTTATTCTTTACATAGCCATTTCCAAACACTGCACCAATGATTGCAAGTGCAACGTCCTGAGGACCAACGCCCTTTCTAGGAGAACCAGTAAAGTAAATACCCACTACGCCCGGCATAGGGATATCATAAGTTTTATTAAGAAGCTGCTTTACAAGCTCTGGACCACCTTCACCCATTGCCATGGTTCCAAGTGCACCATATCTAGTGTGAGAATCTGAACCAAGAATCATTTTGCCACCACCAGCAAGCATCTCACGAGCAAACTGATGAATTACTGCCTGATGAGGTGGAACATAAATTCCGCCGTACTTTTTAGCACAAGAAAGACCAAACATGTGGTCATCCTCGTTAATTGTTCCACCTACTGCACAAAGAGAGTTGTGGCAATTAGTAAGAACATAAGGAATAGGGAATTTCTCAAGGCCAGATGCTCTAGCTGTCTGAATAATTCCTACAAATGTAATATCATGAGAAGTAAGCTTGTCGAATTTAATCTGAAGCTTATCCATATTTCCAGAAGTATTATGGCTTTCTAAAATTCCATAAGCCATAGTGCCTTTCTTTGCGTCTTCCTTTGAAGCAGACTTTCCTGTCATTGAAGAAATCTTCGCTGCTGCATCAGCCGTATCTTCAACAATACTGCTTCCATTTACAAGATATACACCATTCTCATAAAGTTTCATTTCTTCTTTTCCTTTCTATGAAATAATCCCTTTTTCTTTTCCTGAGCCTCTGGCTCAGTCTCCCCTTGTCGCTTGAAGTATTCAGCATCTGCCATTTGTTCAAGCATTTTTTCTCTTTCTGATTTTTCAATTATTGCATCTGGATCCATAGCATATGGTGCATTGGCATAATCGATTTCCTCGTCATCCCAATCTGCTTCCATTTCTCCAAGTTCCTGAGCAATCTTTTTATTTGCTTCTTCAATAGCCATCATGTAGACTTTGGTATCGTTCAAAATCTGTAACTGACTTTGCAAATCAAGTTTATTATTTCGAATAACCTCTTCTTCTTTCTGCATTTCTTTTTGAAGATCATCAAATATTTCAGTTACTCGAACTTTACTTTCTTCTATGCGCTCAATAATTCCATTCAACGCATTGTCGGTATACATTACCGCTCCAGCATATATATCTTCGGCTTGTTTTTTTGCCTGTTTCTCAATTTCTTCTTTTTCGCGCTCCATCTCTCTGCGGGCTCTGTCCTTTCCCACAGAAGTCATCTCGTATTTATCGAGAAGATCATATATGGATGAACTTATTTTTTTAAGATGAGATAACATCTGATTTCTGTTTACGATAACCATAGTATTGTCATCGCCATATTTTTCAGCTCTTGAAAGAGCCTGGTGCATCTCTCTTAAATTCTGTTCAACTTTTCCCTGGATGTCTAATTGCTCCACTTATGTAAACCTCTTGTTATGAGAATTATATATGGAATTTTACACAAATCCCCTATGATATAGTTAATGGACATTTTATCTTATTTTTAGCAAATTATCAATTTATTTGAAGCCCTTTTTTAATAAGTAGAAACTTTTTTCGCAGACTTGTTACAAAAGGAAAAATAAGTTATACTTTTCGATGAACGCTTTGGCGGTGCTGATCCTTGGGTCCTTCGCGGCGGGAACCTGTGAACCGTGTCAGGTCAGGAATGAAGCAGCACTAAGCAGGACCTCTCGGGTGCCGAGGGGTAGCCTGAGAGTAGCCGCCTGGCGTTTATTTTTTTGAGAAAATATGAGAACAAAACTAACAACCGATGAAAAGTATATGAAAGCAGCACTAAAAGAAGCCAAAAAAGCTTCTTTAATTGGTGATGTACCTATCGGATGTGTTCTTGTTCAAAATGATAAAATTATTGCACGTGGATATAACAGAAGAAACGCTGATAAAAATACACTAAGTCATGCAGAACTTTCTGTTATAAAAAAGGCCTCTAAAAAAACGGGAGACTGGAGACTTGAAGACTGTACCATGTACGTCACCTTAGAGCCGTGCCAAATGTGTGCCGGAGCTATAGTCCAGGCACGAATTCCAAAGGTTGTTATCGGCGCAATGAATCCAAAGGCCGGATGCTGTGGATCAGTTTTGGATTTACTTCACGTAAAAGGCTTCAACCATCAGGTTGAAATGGTAAACGGTATTCTTGAAGAAGAATGTGGTAGCCTGTTAACTGAGTTTTTTAAGGAACTTCGAAAAAAATGAAAATTATAGGTTTTCAGAAGACAACTTTATTAGATTTTCCAGGAAAAGTTGCTGCAACTATTTTTACTCCAGGTTGCAATTTTAGGTGTCCTTATTGTCAAAATGGAGATATTCTGGTTCCCGGCGAAGACATAGAACCTTTTACTGAGGAAGAAGTTCTCAATACTTTGGAAAAAAGAAAGGGCGTACTTGATGGAGTTTGCATCACTGGCGGTGAGTGCACTCTTCAAAAAGATTTACCAGATTTTATTAGAAAAATACGTGCTTTAGGGCTTTTAGTTAAGCTCGATACAAATGGTACGAATCCGTCCATGCTAAAATCTCTTTTGGAAGAAAATCTTCTTGATTACGTCGCTATAGATATCAAGCAGTGCAAAGAGAAATATAATACCATTGCCTGCATGAATAACTTTAAATTAAAAGACATAGAAGAAAGTGTTTCTATGTTAATCAATGGTAATATTGACTATGAATTTAGAACCACCGTTGCCGATAATCTTATGTCAACCGAAGATTTTGAAAAAATCGGCCAGTGGATTAAGGGTGCTAAAGCATATTATCTCCAGCAGTATAAAGAATCTGCCTTTGTTTTAGACAAATCCTGCACAGTACCGTCTAAAGACACTCTTGAGAGTTATGTAAACCTTCTTTCGGAATATGTTCCAACCTTTATAAGAGGTGTTGATTGATAAAATATACTTATGAAACAGAAAGACTTATCATGCAGGTTCTCCCTGTCAGCGAAGCTGAAAGGGTTCTTAATTTCATGTCAAAAAATACAGAAACCTTTGACAAATATGAGCCGGCTCGCGATAAAGACTTTTTTACAATTGATTATCAAAGACGCCTTCTTTCTGCAGAACAACAGGTTTTCTTAAAAGGTGGAGCTGCAAGGTTCTATGTCTCTTTAAAAGAAGAACCCAAAACTATTATAGGATGTATTCATTTTTATAACATCCTGCATGGCCCATATGAATCCTGCATGGTTGGTTATAAATTCGATCCAGATTATCATCATCATGGATATGCTGAAGAATCTTTAGAAAAAGGCATCGAAATAATGTTTAGCGATGTAAAGCTCAATCGCATCGAAGCAACTGTTATGCCAAACAACATTCCATCTATCAAGCTTTTAGAACGACTCGATTTTGAACGTGAAGGATTATTAAAGAAAAAGCTTTGTATTAATGGGAAGTGGGAAGACCACTATTTATATGCGAA
>JAKSSE010000040.1 GCA_024403255.1 Lachnospiraceae bacterium | reverse complement strand
AGATAATCTTTGAAAATGAAGAAGAAAAAGTAGAATTTTTTGTTATTGAACAGACGGTTTTAGCAGGCGTGACTTACCTTCTTGTTACAGAAGAGGAAGATGGTGAAGAGGACGCTGATGCTTATATTTTAAAAGAAGTTGAAAGTGACGATAGTGAAGTTACTTATGAAATGGTTGAGGACGATGTAACTTTGGACGCTCTGGGAAAGATTTTCTCCGAGCTTTTGGAGGATACAGACGTAACCTCATAGATAGGAGGATTTTTTGAACGAAGAACTTAATAATGGCCTTCGAATAATTCCCCTTGGAGGACTCGAAGCAATCGGCATGAATATTACTGCGTTCATGTATGAGGACAGTATTATTGTTATCGATTGTGGACTTTCTTTCCCAGAGGACGATATGTTGGGCGTTGATTTAGTCATCCCGGATATCACTTTCCTTAAGGAGAATGAAGATAAGGTCAAGGCATTTTTTATCACCCATGGTCATGAGGATCATATAGGTGCGATTCCTTATGTTATGAAGGAACTTGATGTGCCTATTTATGCTACTAAGCTTACTATGGGTCTTATTGAGCGAAAGCTTGAAGAACACCAGCTTCTTGATTCAGTAAGGAGAAAGGTTGTTTCTTATGGACAGCATATAAATGCAGGATGCTTTAGGGTTGAATTTATAAAGACCAACCACAGCATTCAGGATGCCGCAGCTTTTGCAATTTACTCACCTGCGGGTACGGTAATTCACACTGGAGATTTTAAGGTTGATTTTACTCCTGTTTACGGTGATGCAATTGATCTTGCAAGACTTGGTGAGATTGGAAAGAAGGGTGTTTTAGCTTTGATGGTGGATTCTACCAATGCTGAAAGACCAGGATTTACTGCATCTGAGAAAACTGTTGGTAAGGTGTTTGATTCACTTTTCCAGGAGCATATAAATTCAAGAATAATTATTGCGACGTTTGCATCAAATGTAGATAGGGTTCAGCAGATAATTAATTCGGCCAATAAGTATGGAAGAAAGGTAGTTGTTGAGGGCCGTTCGATGGTAAACATCATCGATACAGCATCAAAGCTTGGATATCTCGATATTCCAGATGATACCCTTATTGATACTGAGGAACTTAGGAATTACCCTGCAGAGCAGACTGTGCTTATTACAACCGGAAGTCAGGGAGAGTCCATGGCAGCTCTTTCCAGGATGGCAAACGGTACTCACCGAAAGGTTAAGATCAAGCCAAGCGATACAATCATTTTTTCATCGCATCCTATACCAGGAAACGAAAAGGCTGTATCAAGGGTTATAAATGATCTGATAAAACTTGGAGCAAATGTTATATTCCAGGACGTTCATGTATCAGGACATGCATGTCAGGAAGAAATAAAATTAATTTATTCTCTTGTACATCCTAAGTACTGTATACCAGTTCATGGAGAGTATAAACATCTTTATGCTCAGGCACAGATATGCAGAGAGCTTGGATATGAATCAGAAAACATTCTAATTCTTCATACAGGAGATGTGCTTGAAATATCTGAGGAAAAAGCCGAGGTAGTTGATCATGTTCAGGCTGGTCCTGTAATGGTTGATGGACTTGGTGTCGGTGACGTTGGAGCAGTTGTACTTCGTGACAGACAGATTCTTTCTGAAGAGGGAGTAATTATAGTAGTTCTTTCTATGGTAGGAGGAACAGGTCAGATAGTCAGCGGACCGGACATTGTATCGAGAGGCTTTGTCTATGTGAGAGATTCGGGCGAGCTTTTGGATGATGCAAAAGAAGTCCTTGAGCTTACTGTTGAAAAGCTTCAGGATAAGGGCGTAACAGATTGGAACAAAATAAAATCAGAAATTAGAGATTCACTTGGAGAGTTTGTATGGAAGGAAACAAAGCGCAGACCAATGATACTGCCAATAATACAGGAAGTGTAAATCATTATCCTAGAGATGAGAAGGTAAGAGAAGCAGTAGAGCAGCTTGCAAAAGCAGTTTTGGAGTCAGATACTTATAAGGAGTTTCAGGCCGTAAGCCAGCATATATCCGGATATCCAGAATTAAAGGAACAGGTTGATAACTATAGAAAAGACGTATTTATGGTGCAGACTGGTCGTATGGGAACCGTTGATGTGTTAAAGGATCTTGAGGCTAGAAGTGATGAACTTCATGCGGATAATCTTATGGATGATTATCTTAATACAGAAAATGCAATGTGCAAAATGTATCAACGCATTGTTTATATGCTTATTGATAAGACAGATTTTGATCCGGGGATTGAAATCTAATGTCACATCTAGAAGGAGAAATTAGCCCAAGAGACAGGGAAACACAAGGGGAAAAAAGGGAAGTCTTTGTAGAATTTCTTGAGAATAAAAAAAGTATAATTCCGGAAGATTTAAAAACCCTTGAAGAAAAAGCACTTTTGGACTGGATGCCAATTATAAGAAAAGATACTCAGGCCCTTTTGATATGGCTTATGAAAGAAAGACGCCCAAAAAGGATTCTTGAAATAGGAACCTGTGTTGGTTTTTCATCAATTCTGATGGCCAGATATACTGAGGATGATACACAGATTTTCACTGTTGAGAATTATGAGCCAAGGATAAAAGAGGCTACAGAAAACATCGAAAAATTTGGCTATGGTAATAGGATTACTCTTATGCCAATGGATGCAAAAGAGGCTCTTTATGAACTTGATGGTCAGTTTGATTTCATCTTTCTTGATGGCCCTAAAGGTCAGTATCCATTCTATCTGCCGAAGCTTCTTGAACTTTTATCGCAAGATGGAATGCTTGTTACTGACAATGTCCTTTTCGATGGAGATTTATTAAAACAAAGAAGCGAGATACGTCACAGAGACAGAACAATTCACGATAGATTAAATATGTTTCTTGACGAACTACTTAATAATGAAAGTCTTAACACTCTTGTTACACAGACGGGAGATGGGATGGCTTTAACAACAAGAATAAAATGAGAAAAACAGAGTTATTAATTCCGGCCTCATGCCTTGAGGTGTTAAAGGCTGCAGTTACCTTTGGTGCTGATGCAGTTTATATTGGAGGAGAAGTATTTTCACTTCGTGCCAAGGCTATTAATTTTTCTGCCGAGGATATGAAGGAAGGCATCAAATTTGCTCACGAACGTGGAGTAAAGGTGTATGTCACCGTAAATATTCTTGCGCATAATGGAGATCTTGAAAATGCCAGAGCTTATATAAAAGAGCTTAGAGAAATTGGCCCTGATGCAATGATTGTATCTGATCCTGGTATTTTTGATATTATTCAGGAAGTTTGGCCAGAGGGAGAAATTCATATTTCTACTCAGGCAAATAATGTTAATTATGGTACATATAAATTCTGGCAAAGACAGGGAGCAAAACGTGTTGTTTCAGGTCGTGAGCTCTCTTTGAAAGAGATAAAAGAAATTAGGCAGAATATACCGGATGACCTTGAGATAGAGACCTTTATTCATGGAGCAATGTGTATTTCCTACTCTGGAAGATGCCTTCTTTCCAATTACTTTACAGGAAGGGATGCAAACAGAGGCGCGTGCACTCATCCTTGCAGATGGAAGTATGCAGTTATGGAGGAGGATCGTCCAGGACAGTATCTTCCAATTGAGGAAAATGAAAGAGGAACCTTTATATTTAACTCAAAAGATCTTTGTATGATTGAACACATTCCAGAACTTATGGATGCGGGGATTGATTCTTTTAAGATTGAAGGTCGAATGAAGACAGCTCTTTATGTAGCTACAGTTGCAAGAACCTATAGAAAAGCAATTGACGATTTTAATGAATCTCCTGAAAAATATAAAGAAAACCTTCCTTGGTACTGGGATCAGATTCATCAGTGTACTTATCGCCAGTATTCAACAGGATTTTTCTTTGGCAAGCCATCTGATGAGGGGCAGATATATGATGAATCCACCTATGAACAGGGAGCGATTTATCTTGGCATTTGCGAAGAAGGTTCTGGTGAAAGAGCTATCATTACCCAGAAAAATAAGTTTTCTGTTGGCGATGAAATAATAATCATGAAGCCGGATGGAAGAGATATAAAGACTAAAGTTTTGGAAATAGTAGGTGAGGATGGAATGAAAAAAGATTCATGTCCACATCCTAAAGAAAAACTTAGCATTTTGCTTGATTCTTCAGTCGAAAAATATGATATACTGAAAAGACTAAATTAGTTTAAAGGAGAACGGTTATGGGAAAATATGTTGCATATGTTGGAACCTACACTCATGGTACTTCAAATGGCATCTATGTTTATGACATAGATAAGCATGGTCGCTTTACCGAAAAGGCAGTAGTTCCTGTTAACAATCCTTCAAATATTTGTGTTACCAATTCGGGTAAGTATCTTATCTCTATTGCGGATGAAGGCTTAGTTTCATTCAAAATTGAAGAGGATGGAAACCTTACTCAGATTAATAAGGCATGGACCAATGGAATGCGTGGCTGCTATGTAAAGACAAACGCAGACGACAAGTATATTTTCATGGGAGGTCATCACGATGGAAAGATCACCATGATGCGACTCAATGAAGATGGATCTATTGGTGATATTGCAGATGAGGTATATCATAGAGGTTTTGGTAATTCCTTCTCTGAAAAGAGTACTGGTCCACATGTTGCATGTGTTGAGACCACTCCTGATGATAAATATCTTTTTGCTGTAGATTCAGGTCTTTCACAGATTAGAATCTATGAAATAGATCACGAGTTAGGAAAACTCAGACTGTTTGACATTTATCGTTGTCCACTTGAGTCAGAACCAAGACGTATTCGCTTTACAAAAGACGGTCAGTTTGGCTACATCCTTCAGCAGGAAACAAACGTATTAGAGGTTGTTAAATATAACCCTGAAGGAAATGAGCCACTTACTCATGTTGCAGAGACTTCGACAACTGATGGCGAATTCCATCCTTCTGATTCAGTTGAGTTCAAGATGAGCCTTGATGAAAAGTATCTTTACGTTTCAATCGATATGTATAATGCAGTAGCGATTTTTGAAAGAAATCCAGAAACAGGTCTTCTTACCCTTGTAACAAGATCTTACATTTCAGGAGATTTCCCTAAGGTTGTTTCACCACTTCCTTCAAGCCTTCGTTTTGTAAGTCTTAATCACGACTCCGATGAGATTATGACTTTCAAGATTAACTTCGAAGAGAAGAACTTCTTGATGTGCCAGCCACCAATCAAGATTAATCAGCCTAACTGCATGAGAATTTTTGATTTAGAGGAGAGAAAATAGTGGCAGGTTCCACTTTAGGAAATTTATTTAGAGTTACAACTTTTGGCGAGTCTCATGGCGTAGCTCTTGGATGTATTGTCGATGGTTGTCCAGCGGGTCTTTCTTTGTGTGAGGAGGATATTCAAAAGTATCTCGACAGAAGAAAGCCAGGCCAGTCTAAAGCATCAACAGCCAGAAATGAGTCTGATACTGTACATATCCTGTCTGGTGTGTTTGAGGGTAAAACTACTGGTACACCAATTGCTCTTGAAATAAGAAATGCAGATCAGCATTCAAAGGATTACGGTTCTATTGCCACATCATTTAGACCAGGTCACGCGGATTTTGGCTTTTATGAAAAATACGGCTTTAGAGATTACAGAGGCGGTGGCAGATCTTCAGGCAGGGAGACAGTTGCGAGAGTAGCAGCAGGTGCCATTGCGGCAAAACTCTTAGGCGAGCTTGGTGTTAAATTTACCGCTTACACCAAGGAACTTGGCGGAGTTGAAATTACAAACTTTGATGAAGCTGAGATTTTAAATAATCCAGCATATATGCCTGATAAAGTTGCAGCAGCTCTTGCAATGGAAAAGGTAGAAAAAGCAAGGGATGAAAAGGATTCACTTGGTGGTATTTGTGAGTGTATCATCACTGGAGTAAAGCCTGGTATAGGTGAGCCAGTATTTGATAAACTTGATGCAAATCTTGCTAAAGCAATGCTTTCAATAGGAGCAGTTAAGGGCTTTGAAATCGGAGATGGTTTTGAAGTAGCAAACCTGAAAGGCTCTGAAAATAATGATGCTTTTTGCGTAGAAAATGGCAAAGTATCTAAAAAGACCAACCATAGTGGTGGTACACTGGGTGGTATGTCTGATGGTTCAGATATTATTTTTAGAGTGGCATTTAAGCCTACTCCATCCATTGCAAAACAGCAGGATGCTGTAAATGAGAATGGAGAGGAAATCAAGATGGAAATAGTCGGAAGACACGATCCTGTTGTTGTTCCAAGAGCAGTGGTTGTTGTTGAGACTATGGCAGCTCTTGTATTGGCGGATGCGTATCTTATGAATATGACTTCACAGTTAGAAGGATTCAAGAAATTTTATGAATGAAAAAAGCACCTATGAAGTGATAATTACTGAAGGCCGTGCCAAAAGGGCACGGCTTTCTACAGTCCACGGAGTTATTGAGACTCCGGTATTTATGAATGTCGGAACTGTTGCGGCTATTAAAGGCGCAGTTTCAACACAGGATTTAAAAGATATTGGTTGTCAGATACAGCTTTCCAATACTTATCATCTTCATGTAAGGCCGGGAGATGAACTTATAAAAGAAGTTGGCGGACTCCACAAGTTTATGGTGTGGGATAGACCAATACTTACGGATTCTGGTGGATTTCAGGTGTTTTCTCTGGCCAAGCTTCGCAAAATAAAAGAAGAGGGCGTCAATTTTAATTCACATGTTGATGGTCGTAAAATCTTTATGGGACCAGAGGAGAGTATGACGATACAGTCAAATCTTGCGTCTACAATAGCGATGGCGTTTGATGAGTGTGCTCCTGCGAAAGCTGATTATAAATATGTTGCTGATTCAGTTGCAAGAACTACCCGCTGGCTGGAAAGATGCAAGATAAAGATGGATGAGCTTAATAATACAGAGTCGACCATCAATAAAAAGCAGCTTTTGTTCGGTATAAATCAGGGAGCAGTTTATGATGACCTAAGAATCGATCATGCAAAACGAATTGCCGAGATGGACCTTGATGGATATGCTGTTGGAGGCCTTGCTGTAGGTGAGACTCATGAGGAGATGTATCACATTCTTGATGTCACAGTTCCACATCTCCCACAGAACAAGCCGACCTATCTTATGGGAGTGGGAACTCCTGCAAATATTCTTGAAGCAGTAGAAAGAGGCGTGGACTTTTTTGACTGCGTATATCCTTCAAGAAACGGACGTCATGGTCAGCTTTATACAAACCACGGTAAGATTAATATTAAAAACGAAAAGTATGCAAAAGATATGCGCCCGATAGAAGAAGGATGTGGTTGTCCTGCCTGCAAAGCTGGATATTCGAGAGCTTATATCAGACACCTTCACAAGGCAAATGAAATGCTTGCAATGAGATTTTGTGTAATGCATAACCTTTATTTCTATAATCAGATGATGAAAGAAATCAGGGATGCCATTGATGCTGGTGTATTTGGCGTATACAAAAAGAACAAGCTAAGAGGCATGGAAGAGGGCGAAAACTCTTGAAGATGTACCTGAATTCTAGTAAAATAAATTGATTTTCTATTTTTATAAGAAATAACCCCAATCATTCGATTTGGGACAGGAGGTAAATTATGAATAACATTTTATTATCAGCTGCAGCACAGAATGGATCAGCATCATACATTATGATTATTGTATGGGTTGTAGTAATCGCTGCAATGATGTTCTTTATGGGACGTCCACAGAAGAAAGAACAGGCTCGTCGTCAGGCACTTTTGAATGCTCTTGAGCCAGGTGATACTGTACTTACAACTTCAGGATTTTACGGTGTAGTAATTGCTATCGATGATGACACTGTAATCGTTGAGTTTGGTAACAATAAAAACTGTCGTATTCCTATGCAGAAAGCAGCAATTACTGAGGTTGAAAAGCCAGGTGATGCAGCAGCTGCAGCAGAAGCAGATAAAAAAGAAGAAAAGAAAGATAAAAAAGATAAGTAATATCTAAATAGGAGTAATTATGACACCAGCACAGTTTTTGTCGCTACTAGGTGGTGTTGGTCTTTTCCTTTTTGGAATGACCATCATGTCCACAGGAATCAAAAATTCCTGTGGAGATAAACTTCAGGTGATACTCGAAAAAGCAACGGCTAATAAGTACGTTGCTGTTTTCGTTGGATTAGCTTTAACAATGATAATCCAAAGTTCATCAGCTACCGATGTAATGGTAATTGGTTTTGTAAACTCTGGACTTATGAACTTAGCCCAGGCTATTGGCGTAATCATGGGTGCAAATATCGGTACTACTGTTACAGCGCAGATTACAGCTTTTAACATTAGCACCTTTACACCATTACTCTTGTTTGCTGGTGCAATTATGTACCTTTTCTTCAAGAAGAATATCGTTAGACATATTGGCTCGGTAATAATGGGCTTTGGTATGCTTTTTGAGGGTGTGTCTATTATGAAGGTTGCAATTAAGCCACTTTCTGAGACTCAGTTCTTTATTGACTTTATGACAACATTAAAGAACCCAGCAATAGCTTTCATCTTCGGTGTTATTTTTACCTCGATTATGCAAAGTTCATCATCTGCAATCGTAATTTTCCAGGCGTTTTGTGTTCAGGGGCTTATAGGCTTTGATGTTGCAATTTACCTTATCATTGGTGCTGCAATTGGTTCTGTTACACCAAATATTCTTGCATCACTTACCGCAAATAGAAATGGTAAAAGAACTGCTATTATCAATCTTTTGTTCAACTTAATCAGAGCGGCAATTATTATCACCTTGATAAATATATTCCCTGGTATTTTGACATTCATTAAGGGATTGTCACCAAGCGATGTTGGTCGTCAGATAGCGAACGCACATACCATTTTTGCTATCTCAGCGGTGCTTATAGAGCTTCCATTTACAAAGCAGATTATAGCTATTTCATATAAGCTTATTCCTGTTCAGGAAACTGAGAAGAAGGCAGCAGAAGAAAGAACTCTTCAGTATATGAACCAGATGGACAATATTCCTGCTCCAATGGCTATAAAGAATGCTCAGCTCGAGATTGAAAGAATGGGTCACATTGCTCTTGATAACTTTATCGAAGCCTTTGAGGTTTTCCAGGAATATGATGAGGATAAGGTGGAGGAAGTTTTAAGCCGAGAGGAGACTGTTGATATTTTAAATCACTCTATTTCGGATTCCATGACTCATCTTCGTACACTTGATTTGTCTGGAGATAATCTTCGCCGTGTATCAATGATGGCGATAACTCTTACTGATATTGAAAGAATTTCAGACTACGCAGTAAACCTTACTGAGTATGCACAGTCACTTCGCTCAAAGAAACTTAAGTTCTCAAAGAAGGCTATGAAAGAACTTGAGTCTATGGCTGAAAATTCACAGAACGCTATCGCAATGGCACTTGATATTTTTGCTTCAGAGGACTACACAGATATTGATGAGCTTGAAAAACTTGAGTCTAAAGTAGATAAGCAGCAGGATAAGTTCATTAACAATCATATGGAACGTATGATGAAAAAAGACTGTGATCCTGTTACAGGTATGATTTTCTCAGATGTTGTAACTGACCTTGAGCGAAGCTCAGATCATGCTATCAACATTGCTTATGCGTTAAAAGAAAGAATCGAATAATTCGATTAAAAATAAAAGAAAGAAGGCGAAACTATGAAGATGAACATTGGTGTCATCAGAGGTGACGGTATTGGTCCAGAAATAGTGACCGAGGCTGTCAAGGTTCTTGACCATGTGGCAAATAAGTATGGTCATGAGATTTCCTACACAGAAATTTTGATGGGCGGCTGCTCGATTGATGCTTGCGGCGAGCCACTAACAGATGAAGCTATTAAGGCTGCTCTTGATTCAGATGCAGTTCTTATGGGTTCAATTGGCGGAAATACTTCAACTTCTCCATGGTACAAGTTACCACCAGAGAAAAGACCAGAAGCTGGCCTTCTTAAGATTAGAAAAGCGCTTAATCTTTTTGCAAACCTTCGTCCAGCTTATCTTTATCCAGAGCTTAAAGAAGCATGTCCTCTTCGCGATGATATCATCGGAGATGGTTTTGACATGATGATTATGAGAGAGCTTACAGGCGGACTTTATTTTGGCGCAAGATCGACAGAAGAAGTAGATGGACAGATGGTAGCCAAGGATTCACTTACTTATTCTGAAAACGAAATCAGAAGAATTGCAATCAAAGGATTTGAGATTGCAATGAAGCGTAGAAAGAAAGTGACTTCTGTAGATAAAGCAAATGTTCTTGATTCTTCAAGACTTTGGAGAAAAGTAGTTGAGGAAGTAGCTAAAGATTATCCAGAAGTTTCTTATGAGCATATGCTTGTAGACAACTGTGCAATGCAGCTTGTCAAAGATCCAAAACAGTTTGATGTAATTCTTACTGAAAATATGTTTGGAGATATTCTTTCTGATGAGGCTTCAATGGTAACAGGTTCAATTGGAATGTTATCGTCTGCTTCACTTAATGAAACAAAGTTTGGTCTTTATGAGCCTTCAGGTGGTTCGGCTCCTGATATTGCAGGTCAGGGTATTGCAAACCCAATAGCAACCATCCTTTCAGCAGCAATGATGCTTCGTTATACCTTTGATCTTGATAAGGAAGCAGATGAGATAGAAAATGCTGTATCACAGGTTCTTAAAGATGGTTACAGAACTATCGACATCATGCCTAGAGATGGAAGCCAGGTAGAAAAAGTTGGCACTGCAAAGATGGGCGATTTGATTTGTGAAAGAATATAAGGAGTAGATATGGTATCAGATAACGCACGTGCTGGAATGCAGCAGGCACCAGCAAGAAGTTTGTTTAATGCTCTTGGTTTTACACCAGAAGAGATGAAAAAGCCTATGGTAGGTATCGTTAGCTCATATAACGAAATCGTACCAGGCCATATGAATATCGATAAGATTGTAGACGCTGTTCGAATTGGTGTAGCTGAAGCTGGCGGTGTTCCTGTAGTATTCCCAGCTATTGCGGTTTGCGACGGTATAGCAATGGGACATGTTGGAATGAAGTATTCCCTTGTGACCCGTGATCTTATTGCAGATTCAACTGAGTGTATGGCTATTGCTCATCAGTTTGATGCTCTTGTAATGGTTCCTAACTGTGATAAGAATGTTCCAGGTTTACTTATGGCAGCAGCAAGACTTGATCTTCCTACCGTATTTGTCTCTGGTGGTCCAATGCTTGCTGGTCACGTTAAAGGCCAGAAGAGATCACTTTCTTCTATGTTCGAAGCTGTAGGTTCTTACGCAGCTGGAACTATGACCGAAGAAGATGTATGTGAATTTGAAAATAAGGTTTGCCCTACTTGCGGTTCATGCTCAGGTATGTACACAGCAAACTCAATGAACTGCCTTACAGAGGCTCTTGGTATGGGTCTTAGAGGAAACGGAACAATCCCTGCAGTTTATTCAGAGAGAATCCGTCTTGCTAAGCATGCTGGTAATGCTGTTATGGAACTTTACAGAAAGGGAATTACAGCTCGTCAGATTATGACAAAGGATGCAATCCTTAATGCTCTTACTGTTGATATGGCACTTGGATGCTCAACAAACTCAATGCTTCATCTTCCAGCAATTGCTCATGAGATTGGTTTTGACTTTGATATTGCATTCGCAAATCCTATTTCAGAGAAGACTCCAAACCTTTGCCACTTGGCTCCTGCAGGTCCTACCTACATGGAAGATTTAAATGAGGCAGGCGGTGTATATGCCGTTATGAAGGAATTAGCTGATATTGGACTTTTAAATACTGACTGTATGACTGTTACTGGTAATACAATTGGTGAAAACATAAAGAACGCTGTAAATATGAACCCTGAGGTTATTCGCCCAGTGGACAACCCATATTCAAAGACAGGTGGTCTTGCAGTTCTTAAGGGAAATCTTGCACCAGACGGTTCTGTTGTTAAGCGTTCTGCTGTAGTAGATGAGATGATGGTACACGAAGGACCAGCCAGAGTATTTGAGTGTGAAGAGGAGGCAATTGCAGCAATCAAGGGTGGCAAGATTGTCGCTGGTGATGTAGTTGTTATTCGTTACGAAGGCCCTAAGGGTGGCCCTGGCATGAGAGAAATGCTCAATCCTACTTCTGCAATTGCAGGTATGGGACTTGGTTCATCAGTAGCACTTATCACTGATGGTCGTTTCTCAGGTGCAAGCCGCGGAGCGTCAATCGGACATGTTTCTCCAGAAGCAGCAGTTGGTGGCCCTATCGCATTAGTAGAAGAGGGCGACATTATTTCGATAAATATTCCTGCTATGACTTTGGATGTAAAGGTTTCAGACGAAGAGATGGCAGCAAGAAAAGCAAAGTGGCAGCCTAGAGAGCCTAAGGTTACTACTGGATACCTCTCTCGTTATGAGAAGATGGTAACAAGTGGAAACCGTGGAGCTGTATTGGAGGTTAAGTAATGCAACTTAATGGTTCGGAAATATTAATCGAGTGCCTTAAGGAGCAGGGAGTGGATACCGTATTTGGTTATCCAGGCGGTGCAATTTTAAATGTATATGATGCTCTTTATGGACACCCAGAAATTCATCATGTTTTAACAAGCCATGAGCAGGGCGCAAGTCACGCAGCAGATGGTTATGCCAGAAGTACAGGAAAAGTTGGAGTTTGCTTTGCAACCTCAGGCCCTGGTGCTACTAACCTTGTAACCGGTATTGCTACTGCATTCATGGATTCAGTTCCAATGGTAGCTGTTACCTGTAATGTTACGGTTCCTCTTCTTGGAAAAGATTCCTTCCAGGAGGTTGATATCGCAGGTATCACAACACCAATTACCAAGCACAATTTCATTGTAAAAGATGTAACAAAGCTTGCTGATACAGTTAGACGAGCTTTCAATATTGCAAAATCTGGTCGACCTGGTCCTGTTTTAGTTGATATTACAAAAGATGTCACTGCAGCTAAAACTGATTATAAGGCAAAAAAGGCTCCAAAGATTGCAAGAGATACTTCAAGACTTCTTGAGTCTGATTTAAACAGAGCTATTGATTTAATAGCAAAATCTAAAAAACCTGTTATTTTTACCGGTGGTGGTACTGTTTTATCTGATGCATCAAAAGAACTTGCAGAATTTGTAGAACTTGTTGATGCACCTGTATGTGATACTCTCATGGGTAAAGGCGGATTTGACGGAACAAATAAGCGTTACATGGGAATGCTTGGAATGCATGGTACAAAGGTAAGTAACCTTGCAGTTTGTAAGTGTGACCTTCTTATAGCTGTTGGTGTTCGTTTCTCAGACAGAGTTCTTGGAAATCCATCAACTTTTGCAAAGGACGCTAAAATTCTCCAGATTGATATTGATCCAGCAGAGATTAATAAAAACGTTGTAGTTGACGCTGAAGTTATTGGAGATATTAAGGAAGTTCTTACCAAGCTTAATGCTTCAATGAACAAGGCTCAGCATAAGGCCTGGATGAAGGAAATAGCTGAACTTCAAAAAGAGTTGCCTTTAGTTTACGAGACAGAAGATGACAGACTTACCGGCCCAGCAGTTATCGAGAGCATATATAAAGCTACCAAGGGCGATGCGATAATGGTTACCGAAGTAGGTCAGCATCAGATGTGGGCAGCTCAGTATTATAAATACAAAAAGCCACATAAGTTCTTATCATCTGGTGGACTTGGAACAATGGGATATGGACTTGGTGCAGCGATTGGTGCTAAGACCGGAAATCCTGATTCGATAGTAGTAAATGTTGCTGGTGATGGATGCTTCAGAATGAACATGAATGAGCTTGCAACAGCAGCAAGAGAAAAATTAAACCTCATCGAGGTTATAGTTGATAACAGAGTGCTTGGTATGGTTCGCCAGTGGCAGGATTTATACTACAATAAGCATTACTCGGCAACAATACTTGATGATGGAGTTGATTTTGTAAAGCTTTCTGAGGCTATGGGATGTACAGCAGTGGCTGTAAGTACCAAAGAAGAATTCAATGCAGCTTTTAAGAAAGCGCTTAAGGCAAAAGGACCTTTCGTAATCGATGCAAGAATCGAAAAGGATGACAAGGTTTGGCCTATGGTTAGTCCAGGAACCTCAATTAGTGAGTGTTTTGATGATAAGGATCTTAATAAATAAAGGAGAGATAAGATGAGCAGAGTATTTAACTTTTCAGCAGGACCAGCTATGCTCCCTGAGGAAGTTCTCAAGGAAGCAGCAGCAGAAATGATGGATTATGAGGGCAGCGGCCAGTCTGTTATGGAGATGAGCCACCGTTCAAAGGTTTACGATAAGATTATTAAGGAAGCAGAGCAGGATCTTCGTGACATCATGAATATTCCTGATAACTACAAGGTGCTTTTCCTTCAGGGTGGTGCTTCACAGTTCTTCGCAGAGGTTCCTATGAACATGA
>JAKSSE010000004.1 GCA_024403255.1 Lachnospiraceae bacterium | reverse complement strand
CTTTAAAAAACAAATTTTAATTGAGAAAATTTTGACATCCAACTATTAGCACAACATTTGTTAAATTTGTGCTACACGAATTTAAGGAGGCATCAAATGAACTCAATTACTGTTAAAAATCAGTATCAGCTTTCTTGCTAAACTTTACATTGTTTCAGTCAGCCTGTATACAAACAATAGGTTGAATTTTCGAACTCAACCATAGGTTGGGGAGAGGTTGTGCCCGATATATTCAAATTCGTTTAACTCAAAAAATTCTAATTTGTCTAATTCTAAAAACTGGAATTTCGCTGTTCGTCGGAGAGAAAACAACAACTCAGGCCTAAAAAACACCCTCTAGAATTTTCTAGAGGATGCTAAAATAAGTTTTTTGTTCATCGACTATATGACTGCTAAATCAACCTGTTGAATGGTGCCGGCTTTTCCGTTTTCGTAGAGGAACATTCCTGTTTTGCGAAGGAAAGCGTTGGCGTTGTCAGAAGTTGAACCTGTAAAATGAAATTCGGTGCCTGTATTTGATAAGCAGATGGCTCCGACGCCGGCTTCTTTAAGGGTAAGAAGGGTTTTTACACCTTTGGGATCGACTGAAAAGATTTTAAGTTTATCAAAGATTGAGTCATTTTCATCAATCCAGTTATTGCCATCTTCATCGTATGTTGCAAGATCGGCAAAACCATCACCGGATAATGCTCCGAAAAGTTCAGAACCATCGTTAATGGTACCGTCTTCGTTTTTATCAAGGGCAAGAAAAGCGCTCCCTTTTCCAAGGTTTGTAATTTCTTCCTCTTCACCATCACAGTTTAGGTCAAAATAAAAGCTTTGGTTTCCTATATCGGTGATAGGTGTGTCCAGATTGATGACGAGTGGATCGATAAGCTTTGAACCAAATGAGCGATTCATCTGAGTCATGGCGGTGAAACTTCGGCTCATTGTAAAGCTCATGTCAAAAGAAATCTCTCGCCCTTCACTATCGATTACAGTGCCTTTGCTTTGAAAGGTGGTTTCCTCTGATTCACTGAAGAAAGAAGAATAATACATTTCTCCGCCGAATTCCTGTTTGCTTGCCTGCCTGCCGTGAAGAAGTTCATAGGCGTCATGATTTTTGTAATCTTTTCCATAGAGCCACTTTAAGAAATGGTCAACGAACTTAAAGCGCAGTCTTTCTAAGGTTTCGTCTTTCATGGAAATTCTGTCAGTGATAGAGGAAGGTTTATTTACTTCTTTTTCATAGAAATTTTTAAGAGAGCCTTCGTTATCATCAAATAAGTCGGCGTTCTTTAACTTTTGAGGGGAACTGTCCTTTTGAGTTTCGTCTAGTTTTAGCCCGCCATTTTTGCCCCACATGCTGACTCTGATGCTTTCGACGGATGTCTTTTTTAATACAGACTTTCCTGTCATATTTACGGAATAATCGGAAATTTTCATACACATATCCTTTCTGCGGTTCCCGTCCGCTGACCCTAAAAAAGGGTAAACTAAAAGAGCCGCTGCATTCCGTTACAGCTGCTCCCTCCTTGGTAAAACATTTCATCCTTGTAATGAAGTTGTCAAAATATATATCGGTATTTCCCTTAGAATTATTAAATTGTACCGGGTACAAATTCACATTTTGTCAAATTGAACCCGGCTTGATTTTTCAAAATGAGGTATAATACTTTTATGGATATCATTATGCGAATTAAAAATTTCATAATCATTCATGGGATGAATTTTCTCTCTCATTTACCTAGATTGAAAAGGGAGATGGTTGATTTTCATTTAGCTGAAAACAGAAGAGCCTGGGGTAATTATGCTCCAGGCTTAAAGTATATTGAAATACAGAATAAGCTCACCGATATTAGCTATGGCAAATACAAAGCAGATTATAATGCTTGCGAGGTTATTGCTGTGCAGAATGCGTTAATAGCTTTAGGTCTGGAGCATGACACCGAAGGTTTCCCTTATCTTTTAGCTGAATTCGAAAGAAAAGGTTCTATTCTTAAGGGATTTTTTGGGACAGCCCCGAAGGCTATTGTAAAGTATCTGAAAAATAAAGGGGTAGCCATAGAAAAGCTTACCCCTGTTACTTCTAATCTTGGAAAGACGAGCGTCCAAATATTAATCTATCAAAATGGTTCGAAAATCACTTCTGGGATTCATACAATCTGTATTCTCGGAAGCAATACTCCCATCTTTTTAAACGGTCGTCCTGGCGATGATTCTGTTTTACTCAGATTATATTCTCTTTATCTTCCGCCCTTATCGTAAGGTACACCAAGCGCTTTTGGAGAATGGTTCTTTTTACTAAAGAACATAAGCATGATAAGTGTCAAAACATATGGAAGAATCATGATAAGATCCTGGTATGCTGATGGAAGTTCTGCAATCATTACAAGCTGATATCCAAAGCTTCTTGCAAATCCAAATAACGCACATGCGCCAAGCGTTGGCAAAATATTCCAGTTACCAAAAATGAGCGCTGCAATTGCAAGATATCCATATCCCGAATAGATATTTGCTGAAAAGTTTGATGAAATAGAATATGCATAACAGATACCACCAATTCCAGCAAATCCGCCTGAAAGTGCAACGGCTATATATCTGATTTTTGCAACGTTAATTCCTGCTGCATCTACTGCCTGTGGATTATCGCCACATGCTCTTAAATAAAGACCAAATCTGGTTTTATACATCACAAACCATGCAACAAGTACAACAACTATAATGATTGGTTCAAAGGTATAGAATCCAAAAACCTTTGGTGCAACATTTAAAATAAGTTTATCTGATGCCTGATTAAAAACCGCTGCATTTAAATGCTTTGTCAAATAAGCTGTCATAGCCATCGCAAAGATATTTATTACGACGCCAGAAATTACCTGATTTGCTTTGAATTTTATGCAAAGAAGAGCGTGCAACAATGCAAAAACGCATCCACCAATAAACGACATCAATATAGCAACATAATATGGAACATTGCTGGCTCCCATAGTCTGTTGCATAAGCACTGCAACAAAAGCTCCAACAAAGGCTCCAAATCCCTGGAAACCTTCAACTGCAAGGTTTGTAATACCGCTTCTCTCGCAATATATACCACTTAAAGCCATAACAAGAAGAGGCAACACGAAAGCTAAGCCATTATAAAATACTGTACTCATGCTCTATCCTCCTCATTATCTACTTTTTCAAGTTTCTTTTTCTCAATAAGATGTTCAACAAAGGTTGCACAAGCGCTAAATACAAGGATTACTCCTGTGATTACGCTTGCAATTTCAAATTCAACACCAGATGACGAAGTCATGTAAACTGAACCGTTTGAAAGTCCACTGATAAAGAGTGATGAAAAGATGATTCCAAATGGATTACAGTTTCCTAAAAGTGCAACGGCGATTGAATCAAAACCACAACTGGTAAGTACGCCTGGCTGAATTGATCCATAATATCCCATGAAATTGGTGATGCCTGCAAGTCCTGCAAGTCCACCTGAGATTGTCATAGCCAAAACAAGATTCTTTCCTACGTTAATTCCCTGATATTTTGCACCCGTTGGGTTTGCTCCAACTGTCTTCATTTCAAATCCGGCTTTGGTTTTTTCAAATAGAATATAAACAACAACCACAGCTACCATCGCAACAATAAATCCAAGAGGAATTGTCATCTTATAATTTCCCACAGGAACCTTTTGCAATGAAAGTCGGCTCTCTGGTGTGATAAGATTCGACTGTCTTGATACGGGATCAACATAGTACATATTTATAAAGAACGTGACTACGTATCTCACTATATAGTTAATCATGATTGTCGAAACAACTTCGTTTATATTAAATTTATATTTAAGAAATCCGACAAGTGCACCAATTAAAGAACCAACAACAAATCCAAGCAAAATTGCCAAAGGCTTTGCAATACCAGCAGCAAGACTTGAATATCCAACTGTAATTGTTGAAATAAATCCAGCAGCCATCATCTGACCTGAAATACCGATGTTAAATACGCCTGCCTTCATTGATACAGCAAACGAAAGAGCAGCCAAAATTACAGGAGTAGCGTAATCTAAGTACTCCATGAAATCTGTAATCATACCCTTCTTTCCACCGTATTTTGGCTTTGCAGCAAGTCCACATCCCTGAAGGATGTTGTAGTATGCCTTAAAAGGATTTGATCCAGTTGCAGCAATTACAATTCCACCAACGATAAGACCTATCAGTATAGTGAAAAGAGGTATTAAAATTTTCTGCTTCTTTCCATCAAATATTTTAACGAGGATGGATTTATTCATGCTGACTCACCCCCATCATATACTCTCCGACCTTCTTTTCATCCAAAGAAGACGCAGGTGAAATATTCTGAATCACTCCGCCATAAATAACAGCGATTGTATCCGCACAGTTCATAACTTCATCAAGTTCCAAAGAGATAAGAAGGATAGCCTTTCCTGCATCTCTTTGTGCAATCATATCCTTTCTGATTTTCTCAATAGCACCGATATCAAGACCTCGAGTTGGCTGCACATAGATAATTAAATCTGCATCTGTATCTACTTCCCTGGCAATAATAGCTTTCTGCTGATTACCACCACTCATGGATCTTACTATTGTAGCTTTTCCCTGGCCACTTCTTATATCATGCTCACTTATAAGCCTATCTGCATTCTCGTTAAATGCATTCTTTTTCAGAATACCTTTTACGCTAAATGGCGACTTGTGATATTTCTTAAGGCCTAAATTATCTGAAAGATCGAAGTCCATGATAAGACCACAGCCATGTCTGTCTTCTGGAATATAGGCTATGCCCTTTTCTGCTCTGTCTCGAATTGAGAGGGCTGTTATATCCTCTCCGTTAAGAAATACTTTTCCAGATTTAACAGGTTTAGTTCCGGCTACCGCATCAGCAATATCAACCTGACCATTTCCAGAAACTCCCGCAATTGCCAGGATTTCTCCAGCATGAACTTCAAATGATGCGTTCTTAACAACCTCAAATTTGTCCTGGTTCGAAACAGTGAGATTATCTACTTTAAGGACAACATCTCCAAGCTTTGCAGGTGCCTTTTCGACTTCAAAGCTGACTTCACGACCAACCATAAGATTTGCCATAGTCTTTGTTGAGGTAGTTGCAACGTCAAGATCATAAGCCATCTTCTCCTGTCCTGGAGTCTTATCAGATGCGTAACCAACAAGCTCGCCCTGCTTTAGGATGACACATCTATCTGCCACCTGCTTTATTTCATTTAATTTATGGGTAATTAAGATAACAGTTTTACCACTTTCTCGAAGTCCTCTTATTATCTCAAGAAGAGAGTCTATTTCCTGAGGAGTAAGAACCGCAGTAGGCTCATCAAAAATAAGGATTTCTGCTTCGCGGTAAAGCATTTTTAATATTTCTACTCTCTGCTGTGTAGAAACAGGAATATCTGAAATAAGATCAGTAGGATTAACCTCTAAACCATATTTTTCTGAAAGTTCTGCTATTTTAGCATTTGCAGTTTTTATATCGACTACAGGAATCCCAAGAACCTTTTTTGTTGGTTCCATTCCCATAATTATATTTTCGGTAATGGTGTAATTTGAAACCAGCTTAAAATGCTGATGTACCATTCCAATATTAAGCTCTGTCGCTTTCATCGGAGAATCAATAGTAACCTTTTCCCCTCTGACATAAATCTCACCCTCATCAGGCTCATACATACCAAAAAGCATACTCATAAGAGTGGATTTTCCAGCACCATTTTCTCCAAGGATAGCTAAAATCTCGCCTTTTTTTACAGACACAGAAACATCCTTATTGGCTATGATACCTGGGAAACGCTTTGTGATATTTTTCATTTCAACAATGTATTCAGACACAAGTTTTCTCCCATAAAAACAGCTATAACAACGAGCCAATTTTAGCACATTTTATGGCATAAAAAAAGGGAAAGGGCAAAACCCTTTCCCTAAAAATAAAGCTTTTAATTACTGAAGAGTAGCCTTGAACTCGTCAAGAGTTACGCCAAAGTTTGAAGCAGGAACAACTGAGCCGTCCTTAACCTCGCCAAGAGCGTCGCTAAGTGCTGCAAGAGTCTCTGCTGAAAGCTGATGACGACCATCAGCTGAAACGTAACCAGTACCCTCTACTGATGCGGTAAGAGTTGCGTTTACGCCACCCTGGAAAGTACCTGCAAGAATGGTCTCAAGAGCGTTCTTGTTTGAGATATCCATACACTTAAGTACTGAAGTAAGAATGATGTTACGTGAGCCGTTGTCACCAAAGCTGTACTGGTCAGCATCACAACCGATTACCATTACATCCTCAGTTTCCTTAGCTGCAGTGAATACACCATTACCTGAATCACCAGCTGCTACAAAGATGATATCACATCCCTCTTTAATAAGAGCCTCACCTACTACCTTACCGGTATCCTGATCAGCGAAAGATCCGATGTAGTTACCACCAACGTTTGTACCAGTTACATCAGTACCTGCGTATGAAGCAAGTTCAACATACTCAGCTGAAGTACCAAGCTTAGCATTAGCATAATCAACACCACACATGAAACCGTACTGATAGTTTACGTTTGAAGGGTATGCAATACCGTTAACTACTGCAACCTTGTTAGTCTTGGTTTCCATTGCTGCTGAAACGCCTGCGAAGAAACCTGACTCCTGCTCAGCAAAGCTCTCTGAGTAGATGTTATCACACTGTGCTTCTGAACCATCAGCATAGGTAGGAGTAGCATCAACAAGGATGAAATACTTGTCTGGGTTGTCATCAGCGATATCGCCGATTGCTGCGAACTGGAATCCGCAAGCTACGATTACATCGTAATCTGCAACGTTTGCATCTACGAATGAGATACAAGCTTCTACATCACCAGTCTCTTCCTTAAGAGCGGTTGAAGTGCACTCTGGATGAGCTGCTACGAAATCTTCAACACCCTTGTATGAGTTCTGGTTGAATGAACCATCGTCAACACCTGATGGTGAAGAAACAAAGAGAATGTTAAGGCCTTCGCCTGAAACTTCTTCTGCTTCCTCTGCTACTTCTTCTACTTCTTCCTCTACAGCTTCAGTAGCTGCGTCAGCTGCTGGTGCAGCTGGAGCCTCTGCAGCACCACATGCTACAAGAGACATTGTCATTGCGCCTACGAGAAGGCTAGCAATAATCTTCTTCATTTTCTTTTCCTCCATATTTTAAAAAATATATAACTAACAGATTATCTATTGCAAAGATACTGTAAGTTTTCCCAACGGCGATCTACCTCTGCCTGGAACTGCTCAAGAAGATCTTCATTTCCCTTCTTGAAAAGATGCTTGAATCTTCCCTGTGGACGAAGGAAATCTTCGATAGGAAGTTTCTGCTTTGGCTCGTAGTTTAAAGTCCACTTGCCATGCTCTACTTCAAAGAGTGGCCAGTAGCAGGTCTCTACTGCAAGACGGCACATCTCCATAAGGTCAGCAGTCTCATATCTCCAACCTCTTGGGCATGGAGCAAGAACGTTAAGGAAAGCAGAACCTTCAGTATAGATTGCTTTCTCTGACTTCTCATGAATATCTTTAAAGTTTCCAAGGTATGTAGTCTGTGCTACGTAAGGTACATCATGGTTTGCAATGATAGCTGCAAGATCCTTGCGGTTCTGCATCTTACCATTCGACTCTGAACCTACTGGAGTAGTTGTGGTATCAGCGTACATTGGAGTAGCTGATGATCTCTGGATACCAGTGTTCATGTAAGCGCCGTTATCATAACAAACATATACAAGATCGTGACCTCTTTCCATTGCACCTGAAAGTGACTGGAAGCCGATATCATAGGTACCACCATCACCACCAAAAGCGATGAACTTAAAGGTCTCTTCCTTGTCTAATTTTCCACGCTTCTTAAGTACACGATATGCAGTCTCAACACCTGATAAGGTAGCACCTGCATTCTCAAATGCATTATGGATGTAGCTATCTTCCCATGCAGTGTATGGATAGGTAAATGAGCTAACTTCAAGACATCCTGTTGCATTTGCGATTACAGCATGGTCTCCTTCATGAAGGGCACGAAGCACGCTTCTTACTGCGATTGGCGCGCCACATCCTGCACAAAGTCTGTGTCCTGGGGCAAAACGCTCAGGCTTGTTAAGTTCTTCTTTTAAATTGTAAGCCATTTATTTGCCCTCCTTTGTACGTAAACCAATATACTGGCACTGAGCTGGAGCCTTGCCGCTCTTTACTGCATCCTCAAGTTCAGCAAAAATATCATATACGTTATCTACAGTGAAATCTCTTCCTGAAAGACCATAGATATAATCAACTGCCATAACATCAGCTTTTGCTCTGTAAAGGCCAGCCATAACTTCCATTCCAAGAGGGCCACCATGACCATTGTAGCTTTCGCAACGGTCCATGATTGCAACTGCCTTTGCCTTTGAAAGAGCCTTTGCGATTTCCTCTGCAGGAAATGGTCTAAATACGCGAAGCTTAAGTACACCAACCTTCATTCCCTTAGCACGTAAATCATCAACTGCCTGCTTTGCAGTACCAGCTGCTGAACCCATGATAAGCATGATGTAATCAGCGTCTTCAGTCTTGTATTCCTCAAAAAGCTCAAATCCACGGCCGAATTCTTTCTTAAACTTTTTAGCAACGTCGATAATAACGTCTTTTGCGTTCTCCATTGCTACTTCCTGAGCTTTTCTAGCCTCCATACAGTAACCAACTACTGAATAAGGACCTACTGAAATTGGCTTTCCTGGATTAAGAAGATATTCCTCTACCTCACGCTCGCCAACGAATTTCTTAACAGCCTCATCATCTTCGATCTCGATATTCTGAACTGCATGGCTGGTAATGAAACCATCCTGGCAAATCATAACTGGAAGATGAACTGCTGGATTTTCTGCGATTGGATAAGCCTGGATAAAGTTATCATAAGCTTCCTGATTAGTCTCAGCATAAATCTGAATCCAACCAGTATCTCTTGCACCCATACCATCGGTGTGGTCTGCGTTGATGTTAAGAGGGCCAGATAAGGTTCTGTTAACAAGTGCAAGAACTAATGGCTGACGGTTAGATGCTGCAAGAAGTAATTCTTCCCACATGTATGCAAGACCAGCTGATGAAGTAGCGGTAAGTGCTCTTGCACCTGCTGCCTCAGCGCCGAGTGCTGCAGACATTGAAGAATGCTCTGACTCAACAGGGATAAACTCAGTATCCATCTTTCCGTTTGCTATAAAAGTCGATACCATCTGTGGAATTTCGGTAGATGGTGTAATAGGGAATGCAGGCATTACGTCTGGATTCACCTGACGGATAGCATTTGCTACCGCTTCATTTCCTGACATACGGTCTCTTCTGCCCATTATCTTCCCTCCTTCATTGTAATTGCTCCAAAAGGACAAGCCTTTGAGCAGATACCACAGCCTTTGCAGTGGTCATAATCAAAATCAAGTCTCTTACCATCCTTTACTGGAATTGAAGAGTCTGGGCAAACTGGTGCACAAAGAAGACACTGCTTGCACTTATCAAAATCAATAACTGGGGTAACGGTTCTCCACTCACCGGTCATAAAGGCCTTAGAGTTACCACCGTCAAAAATCATAAGAGCTTCAGTAAGCTCCTCGTAAGGAGTCTGCTCATTTATTTTAGTAACGTCTGTTCTCATGTTGCCTCCTTACATCATTGCTGCTGCAGCATCATAAGCTGTGGTAAGTGCCTTCATATTGCCCTCGATAACTTCAGGCTTTTTAGCAAACTTATGCTCGTAGCTTTCCTGCATATTTGCGATGAAAGGCTCACGATCCATAACCTTGGTGATTGCAACTACTGCTGCAAGCATAGGTGTATTAGGGAAATTCTTGCCAAGAGTTTCAATTGAAATCTTGCAGGCATCAATGGTGTAAACCTTTCCCTTGTATCCCTTAAGCATTGGAGTAATCTCCTCTACTGATGAAGGGGTGTTAATAAGAATTGCTCCATCTTCCTTAAGTCCTGCAGTAACATCTACAGAATGAAGAAGGGTCTCATCTACAACAACTACCAAGTCTGGAGTGTAGATGTTTGAGTGAACGCGGATATCCTCGTCACTGATTCTGTTGTACGCTGTGATAGGCGCACCCATTCGCTCTGGGCCATACTCAGGGAATCCCTGAACATAGGCACCGGTAGAAAATGCAACGTCTGCAAGAAGAAGTGCTGCTGTTTTAGCGCCCTGTCCTCCGCGGCCGTGCCACCGGATTTCAAGTGTTTTTGACATATATCTCTCCTTTAAAACTCTGAGTTTTTTTCTCCAACTTTAGAAATAATATTTTTGTATGTGGTAATCATAAACGAAACTGCAAGAACAAGGGATACAACCTCAGCAATCGGGAATGACCACCATACCGCCTCAACTTTTCCAAAAACCTTAGCAAGAATAAATGCTGATGGAATCAATACTAAAAGCTGACGACAAATTGACATTATCATACTGTAAACAGCCTTTCCAAGTGCCTGAAATACACCACCAAAGACAATACCAAAAGCAGCCAGCGGGAAGTGAATTGCTATTATTTTAAGTGCGCTTCTACCAAGTGTAAGCATATCGCCTTCAGCATTAAACATAGCTAAAAGCTGATCTGGGAAAAATTCAAATAACAAAGAGCAAACCACCATAATGGTGAATGCCATCATAACTCCAACCTTTGCCGCTTTTATCATACGCTTTCTATTTTGTGCACCATAGTTGTAGCTGATAATTGGAACAAGACCATTGCAAAGACCAAAGCAAGGCATAAAAGCAAAACTTTGAAGTCTAAAGTAAACACCAAATACTGCAACTGCAGTAGATGAAAACGTAATCAGAATAAAGTTCATTCCAAGAGTCATTAGTGATCCTATTGACTGCATGATAATAGTAGGAACTCCAACTTTATATATTTCGCCGATGATAATTTTGTCAATCTTAAAACCTTTGAGCGAAAGATTTACCTCTTTATTGATTCTAAGGTTGAGAACAAGACCTACCACTGCACCTGTGAGCTGACCTATAACAGTAGCAACTGCCGCACCAGCTACCCCCATCTTAGGAAGTCCAAAATATCCAAAAATAAGAATTGGATCGAGCGCAATGTTTACAAGTGCTCCAACCAACTGAACAATCATTGAATAAACAGTCTTTCCTGTAGCCTGTAAAAGTCTTTCAAAAGTAATCTGGAAAAACATGCAAAATGAAACAGAGCAAAGAATTGTACTGTAGCTAATACCTGCATTTACTATTTCCAAATCAGAAGTCTGGATTCTATAGAATGGCTTAACTAAAAATACGCCAACAATAAAGAAAAGAATGAAATTACAAACTGCTAAAAACATTCCATTTGTAGCAGCCTTGTTTACCTTTTCAAAATTCTTTTCGCCTAAAGAACGTGATAAAAGTGCTCCCATACCAACAGTGGTACCGACACCAAACGCTATCATAAGTGAAAATATAGGAAACTGCATCGAAAGCGCTGTAAGCGCTGCTTCAGAAATCCTTGATACAAAAATTGTATCAACAACATTATATAAAGCCTGAACCATCATAGAAATCATGATAGGTAAAGACATAGAAATAACCAGCTTACCAACTGGCATTGTACCCATCTTGTTTTCTTTTAAAGAAACTGCCTCAGACATACTATCTCCCACAATAAAACAACTTCTTTATTATATGGGTTTTTGCCTTAAAGTAAATAGAAATACAGTAAAATAGGCAATTTGAAGAGATTTTGGGTTTATTTTTAAAGTTTTTTGGTGAAATTTCAAACAAAAACGCTCAACCTTAGTTGAGCGCTAAAATCAAATGGTTGAATACAGTGTATCAGGATCGATATCGATACATTTTGTCGGATCTAAATCCCCAGACACATCCCACGCCAATGTATGGTTCATTACCGTACAGCGTTTCAAATAAAAGTCCTTATCCTTAAGCATTGCAAAAACGCCTTTATCCAAAAGAGGGGTTACATCATAGTAAACTATTTTGCCATCTTGAAATAAAACTTCTACAGTATAGTTTTCATATGGCTTTACTTGTACTACCTCTGGCATAAACATTGTATTCCTCTCACCTTAATGGTTCAATAACAAACGCTCTACCTAATTCCTTACAAACCATCCAATTTTCCATCAATTCCTCTTTATGGATTTCGCACCATGCAAGAACTAACTTGGTCTGTTTAGTAGGTAAACCGCCCTTATACACACATCCGTTTAGAATATCTATCAACGCTTTATTGTCACCATACTCGGCATGAAAATGCGGAGGATTATGGTCTTCATAATACATATAAATTGATATCCCAAAAAACTCAGATATTAATGGCATTCTTTCTTCTCCTTTGAATTATATCATGTCAAAAATGCTTTCTCAACAGCCCTCTTACGGCAGATTCACTCCATTGCAAATTCTAAGCAAAGGTGTTATAGTAACCATTGGACATTCGTATTATATATTATCCATTGGTCACTTTCAAGCTATTAAGGAGGATTTATGTCTGCTCAATTTCAACCTGGACGTTTAATCGAAAGACGAGAAGTCTTAGGCATCACTAAAGCCGAGGCAGCAAGACGACTCAGCCTTTCAAAAATAGGATACTGTCGCTACGAATACGGAGATAGAACACCTTCGGTACAAACACTCGAAGTCATCTCCCAATGCTTTGGTACATCTGTAGATTACTTAGTGGGATTGACTGATGATCCTTCTCCCCAACAGTATGTAATCGAAAAAGAAAGTTCTCCTGAACTATTTACTCTTATAGAATCTTGCCAGAATGCCAACTCTGACCAAATAAACAAATTACTTGCATACTGCAAGCAAATAACTAACCAATAAGGTGGAGAAAATGAACGAACAGGTTTTACTCAAAAAAATAATAAAACTCGCAAAAAAGAGTGGAAAAATAATGTTGAATGCAGACCGCTCAAATTTAAATATCAATGATAAAGAAGGTCACGGAAATTTTGTAACAAAATACGACAAAATGGTACAAGATGCCATCTTTGATGGTTTAAAGAAAATCCTGCCCGAGGCCAATTTTGTTGGAGAAGAAGAAACAGAGCATGCCAAAATAACAGATGGTTACACTTTCATCGTTGATCCAATTGACGGAACTACAAACTTCATAAACGACTATAAATTAAGTTCAATCTCTATAGGACTTTTAAAAGATAAAGAACCTTTCCTTGGAGTAGTCTACAATCCCTATCTCAAGGAAATCTTCTATGCCGTAAAAGGACACGGTGCTTTTTGCAACGGCAAACAAATACATGTTTCCGACAAAGCCCTAGAGGACAGCATTGTAATGTTTGGAACTGCCATCTACTATGAAGAGCTCTTCGAAGAAACGATGGAAACAGCAAAAAATTACCTTTCTCATGCAACCGATTTAAGAAGAAGCGGTTCTGCCGCAATCGACCTTTGCAATGTAGCTGCCGGTCGTGCTGATGCCTTCTTCGAGTTACGACTTTGCCCTTGGGACTACTGTGCAGGTTCCCTTATCATCCAGGAAGCCGGCGGTGTATGCGTTGGGCTCGACAAACAACCACTAACCTTCGACAAGAAACAGGGTGTTTTAGCTGCTAATAAGTTAGAGAACTTGTTGTAACGAGAGCATAAAAAAAGCCGGGACAATTCCCGGCTCTTTTAATCTTGTTATAAATATCTTAAGCCTCAGTATAAGTTGCATCAACAACGTTTGGAGTCTGATTCTCAAGAAGACGTCCATAGATACCAGCCTTTGCAACTGACATGTATGGGATAGTCCAGAAAATACCAAGAATACCGAAGGTAAGCTCTGTAAGGAGTACCCAGCCGATGAAGCTAAGGTCCATAACAAACATATCGCCCTTGTAGCCGTTGGTCATTTCCATAGACTTCTGGATTGCTTCCTTAGCAGTAAGCGATGGATCATCCATGATAAGGAAGATTGCCATGCTGTATGAGTATCCCTTGATGATACCAGGAACAATGAAAAGTAAGCTCCAAAGTGCAGTGTAAAGACTTACAAGGAATGAAGTTAAAAGTGCTTTCTTCCAAAGGTCTCCGTTTGTAAAGGTAACAAACATATCCTTGATGTCAATCTGCTCACCCTTGTATGCTCTGTAGTACATCCAGTTAACTGCAACTGAGAAAGGTCCTACGAAACAAATTGATGCAGCGATTGAAAGAAGCTGACCTACTACTGGGATAGCAGCAAGACCGCAAACTGAACCTGCTGCAGCAGCGATAATGACTACAAGTACACTGTAACCTACGAGTGGCCAGTACTGGTTCTTAAACTCTGCTTTTGCTTTTTCTTTGATTTCTTTTCTTCTAAATTCTACCATTTTTTAATCCTCTCTTTTTCTTTCTTCTCTTTAGAAAAAACTACTGGTAAATCCTACATTATCATCTTCATAATGTCAATGCAGATTAAATACCTGTTGCGCTTTCAATAATGTATACGAGCCAAATATATAAATGGCTACTCCTATAAAGCTGATACGGTGCTCTCCAAAGTCTCTACATCTGCTACGTTAAGAACAGTGATATCATCGTATCCCATCTTCTTGCAAAGGCCTGAAAGAGTTGTGCCTGCACCTACTTCAATGAAGGTGCGAACTCCTGCATCATACATATTGCGAATGGTCTTCTCCCAACGAACTGGGTTGCAAAGCTGAGTTGAAACTGTCTCGATAACTTCAGCTGCATCAGTAGGATACACTTCGCCAGTCTTATTTGCATATAAATCGATTGAAGGAGCATTGATAGTCATATCTTTAAGCTCATTTCTAAGTACGTCAGCTGCATCTGCCATAAATGGTGTATGGAAAGCGCCTGATACTGCAATCTTTACTGCTCTTCCACCTTCAGCCTTAATTGCATCAGCGAATGCATCAAGTTCTTCAACTGCACCTGCACATGAAACCTGACCTGGACAGTTATAGTTTACCGGATAAACTGCTTCAAATTTAGATGCAACAGATTCAACCTGCTCGTTTGTAAGCTTTAATGCTGCAACCATAGATCCTGCTCGTTTTTCAGCACATGCATTCATTGAGTTTCCTCTTGCAACAACAAGCTTAAATGCTTCCTCATCTGATAAAACACCGGTATATGCTAAAGCAGGGATTTCACCTAAAGAAAAACCTGCTGCCATATCAGCCTTAATTCCCTTTTCCTCAAGTGCCTTGGCACATGCAAGGTCAGTCAAAAATAAACATGGCTGTGTGTTGATTGTCTTGGTAAGTTCCTCTCCTGGACCTTCAAAGCACATTGCCATGGTTCCTGGGCGAACTGCTTCTCCCATATCAAATACTGCTTTAGCTGCAGCTGATGATTCATAAAGAGCCTTGCCCATTCCTACATACTGCGCGCCCTGGCCTGCAAATAAAAATGCTGTCTTACTCATTGAAACTCCTCTCATTTTTCCAAAATTGACCTAGTAAAAGTTTAAATCTTCTCTCATTAAAAGGTGGAACCCTTAAATTCATAATAGTTTCTTCTGTCAAAGTGCCTGTTTGAGCAAACTCTTTTCCTGCCTCCACGTACTTTTCAAGATATACCTCCATCCTGTCATACAGTTCAGGAATGGACATACACTTTCCCTGAGGGCACAAAAGCGGGTAATAATTACCAGGACCACAAATGCAGTCAAGCTGACCAAGAAGTGGATCGTAGATTAAATCTGTTTGAGCATAGCCACATGTTGACACAACGAAAAAGCTTTTCCCCTGCATCTTATCTATATCCCTGATTCCATGGAACGAAGTGCCTACCTCCGGAGACTGCCCTTCATAAGTATTCATCATGGAGAGCATTCTGTCGGTGTAAAGTTTGACCTCTCCCGGCATTCCAAAAAAGTAAAGTGGAAAGCTCTCGATAATAACATCAGCCTCCATTACTTTTTCTTTTAACATTGGGATGTCATCATCTTTTATTATGCAGGTACCTTCCGTTCTGCCCCAGCAGCTTAAACACCCAAGGCACGGCTTAATATTGCAGTCAGAAAGATTAATTTCCTCTACCACACAATCGCTGGCAGCTTTTAATCCATCAACAAACTTTCTTGCCACCCTTATAGTGCAGCTTTTTTCTTTTCGTGGGCTTCCGTTTAATAAAAGAACCTTCACTAGCCGATTTCCTTATATCGACCAACCTTGCGGAACTTCTCATATCTTGCTGCAAGAAGCTGGCCTACTCTCTTTGAAGAAAGTCTTTTAATATTTCTGATTAAATCTTCTTTTAATTTTAACAAGAATTCTTCAGTTGCATCTGCATCAGTAAAGTTTTCTGGCTCTGCAATTATTTTTTCAATAATTCCAAGTTCAAGAAGATTCTCTGCAAAAAGGTGAAGTGACTCAGCTGCTTCATCCTTTCGCTCTGGGTCCTTGTAGAGAATAGATGCACATGACTCTGGTGCAATTACTGAATAATATGAATTTTCAAGCATCCATACTTCATCAGCTACTGCAAGACCAAGCGCACCACCTGAACCACCTTCACCAATAATGATAGTGATGATTGGAACCTTAATTGTCATCATCTTTGCCAAGTTATCAGCGATAGACTGACCTACACCACGCTGCTCAGCACCTGATCCACAAGCTGCACCCTGAGTATCTACAAAGCAGATAATAGGACGCTTAAACTTCTCTGCCTGGAACATAAGACGCTGTGCCTTACGATATCCTTCTGGAAGAGCTGAACCAAAGCCTCTAAACTGCTTTGATTCCATATCTGTACCCTTCTCAATACCGATTACGGTTACAGCAGTATTATCAAGCCAGCCGATACCACCAATTATTGCATGGTCGTCTGCAAATGCTCTGTCCCCATGGAACTCCATGAAGTCGTCAATTATAACATCAATATACTTTTTAGCAGTAGGACGGTTAATGTCACGTGCCAATTTAATTCTATCGTATGCGCTCATCTTATCTCCTTCCTGAATGAAGCTTAAGAAGATTTACAAGATAGTCTCTCATATCTTCGCGCTTAACAATTGCATCAACAAAGCCTTTTTCAAACTGGAACTCTGAGCTTTGGAAATCATCTGGCAAAGTCTCGCCAGTAACCTGCTCTACTACACGACGTCCAGCAAAGCCGATGGTTGCTTCTGGTTCAGCAATGATGATATCTCCAAGCATAGCAAAACTTGCAGTGATACCACCAGTGGTAGGATCAGTACAGCAAACGGTGTAAAGAAGGCCTGCCTGGCTGTGATACTGAACAGCTCCTGAAACCTTTGCCATCTGCATAAGCGAAACCATACCTTCCTGCATTCTTGCACCGCCTGATGCAGTAAATCCAATAACAGGAAGTTTCTTTTTTGTTGCGTATTCAAAAAGTGCTGTAATCTTGTCTCCTACAACAGATCCCATAGAAGCCATCATGAATTTTGGCTCCATTACAAAGATTGCAACCTTAACTTTTCCAATTCTGCAGGTACCAGTTACAACACCATCTGACTCACCAGATTTGTCCTGTGCAGCTGCGTATTTTTCCTCATAAGTTGGGAAGTTGATAGGGTTTACAGTGGTAACATCTGGCCAAAACTCCTTGAAGCTGCCCTTGTTAGCAAGCTCAGCAATTCTTACTCTTGCTGGAAGTTTGTTGTACTTACCACACTTTGGGCATACAAAGTTGTTCTTTGCCAAATCCTTCTGAACAAGCTCCTGCTTGCACTTTTCGCACTTTATAATCTTGGTAGAATGTCTGTAATCCTTCCAAGTAATGTGCTTCATTTTTCTTGACATTTTTCTCTCCTTCTTGCCGATTTATTCTGGATAAATCTCACTTTTTGGAACAGCGGTAAAAGTCATAGAACCTTTTGCACGTACCTGTCCATCAACACTAACCTTCGCATCAAAACTTTTTAAAGTCCCTGCGTCGCGGGTTTTTGTAACAGTTATATCCAATACATCCCCAGGGATGATTGTTTTAACAAACTTGAATCCATCTACTTTCAATAGTACATAGATTGAATCCTCATCAATGCCATCGCTATCAACTACTAAAGAGCAAAGCTGTGCGCAGCTTTCGATAACTAATACGCCTGGCATGATAGGCATTTCTGGAAAATGACCATTAAAGTATGGTTCATTAACGCAGACATTTTTGGTGCCCCTTGCGGATACACCAGGTTCCATCTCAAGCACTCTTTCTATCATCTGAAAAGGAGCTCTCTGACGGATTCTTTTATTGATGTCCATTATGTTCATCATAGGCTTAAGCCTCCATCAAGGACAATGGTCTGACCTGTGATGTATGCTGCATTGTCACTTGCCAAAAATGCAACAAGATCTGCAATCTCTGAGGCTTCTGCAAATCTTCCCAAAGGAACGTTTGTAAGGTACTCTGCCTTCTTATCCTCTGGAAGAGCATCAATCATTTCTGTCATTACAAAACCAGGTGCAACAGCATTTACTCTTATTCCATAAGGGCCAAGTTCCTTTGCCATGGTCTGAGTCATTGAGTTTACAGCACCTTTTGTTGCCGAATAAACTGCCTGACCTGCTAGGGCCATTTTAGAGCTGACCGAACTCATATTGATAATTACACCACTCTTTTTTCTAAACATCTTAAGAGCAGCCTGCTGTGCACAGTAGAAATAACCCTTAACATTAAGATTCATGCACATATCAAGGTTATCCTCTGTCATTGTAAGAAGGAATTCGTCTCTTACAACACCTGCATTATTTACAAGGACATCAATTCCTCCATAAGTTTTTCCAATGGTACGAATCATATCCTTAACAGCCTTGGAATCTGAAACATCAGCTTTTATTGCCTCTGCCTCACCACCTGCTGTTTTAATCTCGTTAACAACCTCCTGGGCTGCCGCATCTGAACTACTGTAATTGACTATTACGGTATATCCATCCTTTGCAAGTCTAATGGCACAGGCACGGCCAATACCCTTTGAAGCTCCTGTTACAAGTGCAACCTTTGCCATATAAACCTACTTTCTTACAATAAGTGCTGTGTAAGATCCGCCCGCGCCATAAGAGGTAACAAGAAGATTCTTCATTGCACTGGTGTTTACTGTTTTCTTTTCTACGCTGTCACAAGTTACCTCGTAGGCAGTCTGTTCGTCTCCAAGCTTTCCTGATAAAGTTAAAGCTGCATGCACTGCCTGAAGTGTTGCAGTTGCTGCACGACCCTCACCGGTAATATTTTTAATTGCAATTACTGGCTTAACTTCATCAAATACTCTTCTGTAGGAATCAAGCTCAAGCTTATCAATGGCAGCAAGACCACCACCAAAGCCTACGATTCCATCGATATCAGAAAGCTCAATATCTGCATCCTTGCATGCAAGACGAATTGCTTCATCTAAAGCCTCTCCTGAACCAGACAGCTTTCCAAACGAAACTGACTTATGAGCCATACCAAATCCAGCAACTTCAGCGAGAACCTCAGCCCCTCTTTCTTTTGCTGAACTTTCGGTCTCAATAACCATTGATGTAGATCCATCAGAAAGCGTGAAACCTGACTCATCGATATAAGCCTCAGAAGCATCCTTTCCTACTAAAGAAAGCTTCTCATAAAACTCAGTCATAACTTCTGAATTTTCGTCGGTACCAGTTGCAAGCATAACTTTCGCTCTGTCCTGGCGAAGAATCTGCATAGCATATGCGATTCCCTGAAGACCTGACTGAGTACCGTTTGTTACGGTTACGTTATATCCCTTTATTCCAGAATTAATTGAAAGATAACCACCTGCTGCATTGTAAACAGTATTTGGGAACTTAAATGCCGAACCAGCTGAATTACCTTTTTCAGTAAGATCCATCTGGAAGTTACAAACTGTGGTCAAAGGACCATCAGCAGTTCCTACTACAATACCAATGTCTGCAGCATTATCTTCTGTCACTTCAAGCTTTGCATTTTTAATTGCTGCAATACCTGAAACTGCCTGAAGCTGTGAAAACTTATCAAGTTTTCTGTAGAATGCCATCTTTACATCAAGTGCCTTAAAGTCTTCTGAACCAACTTCTGAAGTAACTGACTCACTTTCCGGAGCTATGTTTTCCTTTACTGCACTTATGTAGTCTTCAACAGTATTTCCAACAGTCGAAACAATACCTGCACCTGTAATTAAAAGTTTCTCATTATTCACAGGAGCTTTTACATCACCTGCTTTTTTTGAGAAAATAATAGAAGCATTATTTCCACCAAAAGCAAATGAGTTACTCATTACATTGGTGAGTTCCTTTTTCTTTGAATCATTTGGCATAAAATCAATTTTGCCAGCTTTTTCTTTAAGTACCTCAAGGTCCTCATCGTTATATCCGATGGTTGCAGGAATTTCATTTTCGGTAAGAGCTTTTACTGAAAATACTGCTTCAATTGCTCCTGCTGCACCAAGGCAGTGTCCAACCATAGCCTTTGTCGATGAAACCGAAAGGTTATCATTTTTGTCATCAAAAATTGTATGAAGAGATAAGAACTCTGCATTATCATTTTTTGCAGTACCAGTACCATGTGCATTTACATATCCGATATCTGATACATCAAGTCCTGAATGCTCAATTGCACGGTTAATTGCAATCATCTGGCACATACCATCCTCACGAGGAGCGGTAATGTGATGTGCATCTGTTGTAACACCTGAGCCTAAAACCTCGCAGTAAATTTTAGCACCGCGAGCTAAAGCATGCTCATAAGACTCAACAACAAGTACACCAGAACCCTCACCTAATGTTATTCCATGGCAATGATTAAATGGAGCACAAGGATTTGTATCAAGAGCTGAAAGCGATAAAAATCCAGCATATGGAACTGAAGCAAAAGCATCCGAACCACCAGCCAAAACAACATCACTTACGCCCTGGCGAATAAGGTCACATGCATATCCAACTGAAATTGTACCTGCAGCACATGCATTACCAATATTGGTGACAACTCCGCCTGCACCATAGATTTCAGCAACCTGATTTGCAATAGCGGAAATAGGCATCTTAGGAATGTTTGCTGCTGGCTTTCCGTTTGCATAGTAATCTTCTACGCTCACAACTCCGCCAACGCAGGATCCCATAATTACTGAAACTCTTGTTGCATTGTCTTTTGATAAGTCAATTTTTGCATCCTCGATTGCCTCACCTGCTGCCTTTACGCAAAGCTTTGAAGCACGGTCCATCTCGTCAGCCTTTGGAAGATTGTCAAGTTCATCGCAATCAACCTCTGCTGCAAGATTTGCATAGCAACCTTCAGATGAAACTGATTTTACTTCTTTAATTCCGCAAGTCCCCTTAAGGGCATTCTCCCAGGTCTCATCAACAGAATTTCCGATAGCACAAATCATACCAAGACCGGTGATTACACAACGGTTCTTATTCTCTGTCATAGTTTTTTCCTTCGTATATTTTTTATGCCAGGTCACAGACCATCTGCAAACTCGTTCTACATATTTTCTGCAACGTAAGCAGTAAGAGAAGCTACGTTGTAGAATGGCTCTTTACCAACACCTGTCATTGAAACACCAAAAGTCTCATCGATAGCTGCGATAATCTCAAGAGAATCGATTGAGTCAAGGCCAATTTCATCCTCGAAAAGAGGGATTTCATCGGTAAGAACATCCTCGTCAATACCAAGGTTCTCAATTAATAATTCCTTAATCTTTGCTGCAATCTGTTCTTCGTTCATTTTTGTCTTCCTTTCTTATAAACGTGGAATTTACTCCATCATATTTTTTATTGTATCTTTGCAGATTTCTGCACCCTTCTTTAAAATAACCGATGGTCGGCCTTTCTGCGAAGCGTCGAAATCTATAGGATTACCAATTTTAACTGTCTCTCTTTTTAACATCTGATATCCACCAGATACTGCAAGAGGAATAACTCTTGCCCCTGTATGTCTTGCCAAAATCAAAAATCCTGGCAAAAATTCCTGAAGCATGCCATCTGGTGACAGCTTTCCTTCCGGAAAAATAAGGACATTCATTCCCTTTTCTAAAGCAGCTTTTGCTTTTTCTTCCCACTCTGTATCGGTCTCTTCAAGGTTTATGGGAATATAATTTAATGCCTTGAAAAAGAGGTTTATTCCTTTTTTGTCATACCATTTCCTGGTGACTAAGACCGCTGTTTTATCTATACCCAAAACATGTGGCAAAAAAGAGCCGTCTTTATGACTGGTATGGTTTGCAATAAGAATATTGCCACCATTTTTTAATGTGTTTTTCGCTTCCTTTGATTCCCAAATCAGCCTTGGCATATAGCAGATATGATTCCAAATACACCAGCCGCAAAAAATCACTTTTGAAATAAAGTTAAATACCTTTTCCCCAACAAAAAGGACAGGTTCTAATATTTTCTCATTCATATTATGCTTCTAAAAATGCTTTCAATTCACCAATCCTGTTTTTCATAATTTCACAGCCATTGTTATAAAAAGCATTTATCTTTTCTGAATTATTTTCAAAATGTCCAATTGAAGGTAAGCTCGGCCTTATGATAAAAGCCTTTCCTTCTTTTTCCATTTTTAAAAGCTCTGCAATCTGCTTTCCGTAAAGTCTTGTTCTATCACACATTGCATCAACCCACTTAGGATGACGGTAAACCACCTTAAGAAGCGACTTCATTTTGGCATAATCGGTAGGCGGCTCATCTTCTTTTCGAGTCATAACAACTACAATCTTATCGCAAATTTCTGCTGCCTTTTTATAAGGAACCGGATCAATTGTTGAGCCATCCATATATTCCTTGCCATCCAGCATAACCGGCTTGCTCATCATTGGAACAGAACAGGTAGCTTTACATATAGAAATAAGTCTGTCATCTGAATCAGCTGAAAGATATTCGCACTCTCCTGTCTCAACATTTGCCGCAACAACTTCACAGGTGGACTTATTTGCAAAAAAGCTTTCAAAATCAAGCGGAATCTGCTCATATGAGTAGTCATAAAGCATTACATCCAGATTAAGAAGTTTTCCGCTTTTTGCCATCTGACCTACGCCAAAATAAGGATCAGCATTCTCGTGAAGAATAACCTTCTGGGTACGCCCCTTCTGACCTGCCAGAAAATTAACCCCGTTGCATGCGCCCGATGAAACGCCAGTCACATACGAGAACTCTATATTATGTTCTAACATTACGTCCAGGACTCCAGCGGTAAATATACCTCTGTAGGAGCCTCCTTCAAGGACCAACCCAGCGTTCATACGCAAACTACCTCACAATCGTTCACTATTATAATATGCTGGATTTTTTTTACAATGGACAACTTTCAAAAAAAGTGTTACCCTTTTTTTGAATCATTTTTCAGGTCTAAAAAAGGGGAGAAATGGCTGAAAATAAGGACTTTAAGACAAGACCTCAGATTTTCGAGGCATTCATAGTGTTACTAGAAGAAAAGCCCCTCGACAAAATCTCTGTCAAGGAGCTTTGCGAAGTTGCAGGAGTTTCCCGCAAGACTTTTTATGTGCATTACAACACTGTAGCCGATGTGGCAAATGATATCCAGTCTGAGGTGATTTCAAGCATTGAGGCCTTCCTTGACACTGTCATCATAAACGAATACGGCCTTGGACCTCAGTACTTCTTTCAGTTCATAAATACTCTGTATTCAAGTAACCCCAGATTCTTTGAAAACTTAGTCTCTGCCACCAACTATCACTTTATCGTGCAAGGTTGCACCAAAGCCTTAAAAGCAAAACTTTTGGAAGGCATGAATCTTCCAGATGAGAAAAAACCTCTCGTTGGACTTCAAATTGATTTTTGTCTCGGCGGTGCATCTTCAATTTATGTAGAGTGGCTAAAAAATGGAAAACCGGTTCCCTTCGAAGAGGTCACCGGCCAAATTGCTGCTATTATAATGGGAGCTATATCCTAAGAACTCTTTCTCATAAATGTCTCAGGAGTACAGTTCATAAATTTCTTGAAATCCTTATTCATATGAGACTGATCATAATATCCACAGCTGTCTGCAATATCATTTAAACTCATATGACCATCTCGCAAAAGTCCCATCGCATGATGTAATCTAATATACTGACCATAAGTCTTTGGAGGCATTCCATGCATGCTTGAGAAAATCTTTCTTAAATAGCACTCTGAGTAACCTGTCTCCTCAGTAAGTTCCTTGATAGTAAGCATGCCCTTTCTTTCAAGGATTCTTCTTCTGATATAATGATCAATATCAATAGTATCAATAAGGAGCTCTTTTTTAGAGGTCTTTGCCTCATAGCGCTTCTCATAAGTTCTCATAAACAAAACGCTCTTTGTATAAAGATCATCTGCATTCACAAGTTCTTTTGCAAGTTCTGTAGCTTCACCTGTTCTTACATTTTTTACAAGTTCCTCTACTGAAACCTGATCAAAGTAAAGGCTTCTTCCTGGCAAAAATCTCACGCCAAAAATATAATCAGCTACAGGCTCTTCCTTTTCACCAAGCGCTGCACCCGTAAGCAAGGTATCAACACCGTCTTCCGTAAAATAGAAACGAAGTTCTATACTTCCTGCTGGAATAGGCGAGTTTGCTTCCTGGCTAGGTGATGCCTCAAAAAACTCATATATTCCGTAGTTTGTCCTGATTGCCTCTGTCGCTTTCTTTATCTCTCTCATGTCTCTTCCCCTGTAAAATAAAAAAAAGTCCGCACGAAATAATCGTGCGAACTTCTTTGTTCACGTTGGTAGTATAAACTAACTAACCCAAAAACACAAGCGTTTTTTACAATGAGTATGAGCCCTTGCTGAAAACGAGCACTTCCCCCGTCCCCAGGGTTCATTGCTTAGTCAGTAATAAACGTTGCGTAGATAGCCTTTATTGCTGTCTCAAAGTCGCTGTTCTTAACACCAATAATGATATTAAGCTCTGATGATCCCTGATCGATCATCTTGATGTTGATACCTTCTTTTGCAAGAGCGCTGAAAAGTTTTCCTGCTGTACCGCTTGCAGACTTCATTCCTCTACCTACAACTGCGATAAGCGCAAGACCTGATTCGATTTCAACTGAGTCTGGCTCTGCAAGACGATGAATTGCAGAAACAACACTCTGCTCCTTGTGCATAAACTCATCTGCATGCACAACAATTGTCATAGTGTCTATACCAGAAGGCATATGCTCAAATGAAATATCATTCTCTTCAAAAGCCTGAAGAACCTTTCTTCCAAAACCGATTTCTGCGTTCATCATTGCTTTTGTAATAAAGATTGTGCAGAAATCCTTCTTTCCAGCAATACCTGTTACTACATAGTCCTGCTTCTGAGCTGTACTCTCAACAATCCATGTTCCGGCATCCTCTGGTGCATTAGTATTTCTGATATTGATAGGAATACCGCAGTGACGAACTGGGAAAATAGCATCCTCATGAAGAACAGATGCACCCATGTATGAAAGCTCTCTTAACTCACGGTATGTAATATATTTAATTGGCTTAGGATTTGGAACGATTCTTGGATCTGATACTAAGAATCCTGATACATCAGTCCAGTTCTCATATACATCTGCTCTGCTGGCCTGTGCAACAATTGATCCTGTTACATCTGATCCGCCACGTGAAAAGGTCTTAACCTTGCCATCCTTAGCAGTTCCATAGAAACCAGGAATAACAGCTCTTTCGCACTGTGCAAGTCTAGCTGATAAAACCTTCTCAGTCTTATAGCCATTAAGGTTTCCTTCCTCGTTAAAGAAAATAACCTCAGCTGCATCTATGAACTCTATTCCAAGATATGCAGCCATAATCTTTCCATTTAAGTATTCACCTCTGGAAGCTGCAAAATCCTGACTAGGATCTTCCTTGAGGGCTTTCTCTATTTCAGCGAAATCCTTATCAAGTGAAAAATCCTTAAGCTCAAGACCGGTAATAATCTCATCATATCTGGCCTTGATAGCTTTAATCTCATCAGTTATATCTTTTCCCTCACATGCTGAAGCATATACATGAAGGAGCATATCCGTCACCTTTGTATCGTCTGAACTTCTTTTTCCTGGCGCAGATGGTACAACATAAACGCGACTCTCATCGGCCTTAATAATAGCGCCAACCTTCTTAAACTGTTCTGCACTGGCTAATGAACTTCCACCAAATTTAACTACTTTTTTCATTATTTTATCCTATCCTAAACTACAAACTTCTTTTTCTGTAAAATAACATACCCTTGTATTTTAAAAATCTTCACTCAATATGACAAGAGAAAAATCGATTTTTTTTAGATTTCTTCCTGTTTTGAACCCAAAACCCCGTCCCCAGGTGTCACAAAATATGCATCGTTCTTGGACATTTTATTGACAAGGTTAAGCGATACTATGAATTCTGCAATAACTAACAGGAACCAGTAGAAAACAGCCCAAAGAAACATACTTTCTCCAACCGCTTCCTCTTCAAACGAAAGAAGAAAGTCATAAACCCCGTGCATTAGCATTGGAACAATAAGCGTAAGCGCCTTATATTTTTTGTAAAGTGGTCTATTGCCATCTATGTGTGCTTTTTTTGCTTTACTGTAAAAATAGCCCATAAATACAGCGTCATACGCATGACCTGGAACTGCAGTAAACATTCTAACAAGCGCTGTTGATAGCTCCCCATCAAGAACATACATTACATTCTCAAGTGTGGCAAAGCCCACAGAAACGAAAACAGAATAAATTATTCCATCATAAAAGCAGTTGAACTCTGGAGATTTCCAGGTTTTCCATTTAAGAACAATAAACTTGAATAATTCTTCTGTAAAGGCCGCTACAATAAAGCCTTCAACTATGGCATCCCCTACAGACCCTTTCACAAAAAGATCTTCAAATATAAAACTTATGCCTTCTTCTACAGCTATAACCGGGGCAATGATTATTACTCCCCATAAAAAGCATTTAAAAAGAAGTTTTCTTGGTTCTTTTTCAAGTTTATCCATCTTGTAGATATAAACCAAAAGAACAATTGTCGGTAAAAGTGCCAAAAGCATTATCATTTCTTTTCCTCTTTCTGCTTAAGCTCTTTCTTTTCTGCCTTCTTTTCCGCTTTCTTAAGTTTCTTTTGTGCTTTTCTGTCCTTGTTGTAATCTTTATCAAGCATCAGATAGAAACTTGGGATAAGTATAAGTGAAAGGATAGTCGAAGCAATAAGTCCTCCAATAATAACAAGCGCCATACCCTGCATGATTACACCATTTTTTCCAAGACCAAGCGACATAGGAACCATTGAAAGAATAGTAGTAAGTGTGGTCATCAAAATAGGGCGAAGTCTTATGCATCCTGATTCAACAAGTGCCTCTTCTACTGGCATATCTGCTTTTAGCATATTGGCCGTATCGACGTATAAAATACCGTTGTTAACTACGATACCCATAAGCATCAAAAATCCCATCATTGAGATCATTGAAATTGAACTGTTGGTCACTCTAAGCAAGAAGAATGAACCAATAAGCGCAAACGGAATTGTAGTCATGACCATAAGCGAGAATCTTGGAGATTCAAACTGCATAGCCATTACAAGGAATACAAGGAAAATCGCTGTGAGGATTGCCTTTAATATATTTGTGATTTCTGTTGTCTGCATCTCTACGTTTGTGCTATCGAAAACAGAAACACTTCCTTCAAACATTCTGTCAGCAAGGTATGCATCCACATCTTTTTTCACCTGCTGAAGTTCATCCGCAGAAGCATTTATAGTAAGCGTAACGATGTACCTGTCATTCATCTTTGTGATGGTGTCAGGCGAGTCTGTGTACTCCAAAGTAGCAATGTCACGCAATGGGACAAGTTTACCCATTGGGCTTGATACATTCATATTAAGGATGTTATTTAAGTCATCATACTCACCCTTTGGATACTCAAGCCTTACTTCGTATTCTGAACCATCTCGTGTAATTGTGTTTGCTTTTACGCCTCCAATTACATCCTTAACAGCCATTCCTACTGTGATAGGAGTAAGTCCCACCTGCATAGCCTTAAGTGGATCAACGTCAATCTTTACCATGGTCGATGCAACAGCAAGTGAGTTGCTGGCTTTTACAACACCAGGCAGGCCTCGAAGTTCCTCTGTTACATCAGCTGCCTGAGTTTTTAATTCATCAAGGTTAAAGCCTTCAAGGTACACTTCATAGGAATCCGATGACATAAAAGATGTGATTGATGCACCAGATGAGCTGGCCATACAGTCAACATTTGTCATGGTTGCAGCAATCTCGTTCCAATCATCTGCCACCTGAGAGGTCTTTCTTTTTCTATCATCCTTAAGTGTCGCGGTTAATGATGCTCCGTCACCGCCACCGGCATTCATAATGGAGATTCCGCTACTTCCACCGGATACATTATATGATTCAACATCCGGGTCTTCGCTCGCAATTTTTTCCCACTCTTTTAAAGCCTTGTCTTTTTCTTCCAAAGTGGTGCCCGGCCTAAAGTTCATGGAAACCTCAACCATACCCTCATCCGCTGCAGGAATCATTTCTACATTAAGAGTTGTTGCTATCGCAAATGAACCTATGAGAAGTGCCACAAAAACCAAAAGAACTGTTTTCTTTTTATATAAAAGTTTTGGCAAAAGCTTCGCATAGCCATTTTTCACCTTATCAAGGAGTCTGTCGATAGGGAGATTTTCCTTTGGAACAGGCTTAAATATGCTATAGAAAAGAGGGATCAGCATTATAGCTGAAATAAGCGACGCTAACATCGCAAACACGATGGTCCAACCAAGTGCTGAAAACATCTGGCCTGAGAGCGACTTCATGGTTGCAAGAGGAAGGTAAACTACGATGGTAGTAATTGTAGATGCGATAATTGAAGCAGCTACCTCCTTTGCACCCTTTAACGCAGCTTCCTTGACCTCAAGCTTTTGGTCTTTCTTTCTAAAGCAGCTTTCGATTACGACAATCGAAGAGTCAACCATCATACCGATAGCTATAACCAAAGACGTTAACGTCACAAGGTTCATGGAAAATCCCATGGCATTCATAAGAATAAGTGTCGCCAGAAGTGAAACCGGCATTGATGCACCTACAATAAGTGAAGCCTTGAAATCTCCAAAGAAAAGGAAAAGCACAAGCATCGAAAATAAAACGCCAAGAATAAGGGCTTCTGCAACCGCTTTCAAGGATCCAAGAATGGACTCGCTGGAATCATAGGTTATTTCAAATTCGATGTCAGGATTTTCGGACTTAATCTGCTCAAGCTTATTTTTTACATCACGGCAGACATTTACTGTTCCGTAGCTTGTTTTCGCCTGAACACCGATAGAAAGATTCTCTCTTCCATCATGTCTACTGATACTGGTTGCTTCTTCAACAGCCTCTGATACAGTCGCTATATCCTGAAGCTGAATAGTCTGGCCTTTGCTTGTGGTAATAGGAAGCTCCTTGAGTCTTTGAGCTGTGTTGTATTCCATTACAGTTGCAACATCAACATCCTGCTTGCCCTGAGAAACCGAACCCGCCGGATAAGAGAAGTCACAAGCCGACATGTACTGTGACACCTGGCTCATTGAAAGCCCATACTGATTCATGGCTGACGAATCAAGAAGGACTCTGATATATTTTGCAGCATCACCATAGACTGAAACCTGCGCAGAACCTGGCAATGTTTCAAGCTGTGGCACAATATCCTCTTTTATGGTTTTTTCAAGATCAATGTCACCTACTTCTATCGCTGAAATATCAATAACATCAACGGCATTGATGTTCATCTCAATGATGGTAGGAGTATCAACATTATCTGGAAGAGCAAGCGATGCAGTCTCAAGTGCCGCACGAAGATCATTATGCGCCTCGTCCATGTCCGTTCCATAATCGAAAGTAAAAAGAACAAGACCGACATTTTCACGGCTCATAGATTCTGTCATATCTATTCCGCTTACAATATCACCTGCATCCTCGATAACAGATGTTACAAGCTCATCCACACTCTGCGCATCTGCACCAGGATAAGCTGCATATACGATAAGCATTGGCATTTCCATATCCGGAATAAGCTGAAGCTGAAATCCAAAAATGGAGGTAATACCAAATACTACCAATGATAAAATTATTAAGATGACCGAAACCGGTCTTTTAATCGCAAGCTTAGTTAGCATCGGTCACCTCGTCTTTTGAACCATCTGAAATTTTAAGATCACATCCATCTGCAAGATTTGATGCCCAACTAACAACAACTTCATCACCAGGATTAATTCCTTCAGTGATAGAAATATTTTCCTCATCAAAAATGCCACAGGTCACAAATGTCTTTACTGCTTTACCAGCTTTATTTAAATAAACATACGAGCCTTCGCTATCGTAATATACTGCGTCATAAGGAATGACAACCACATTATCCTCTTTATAAGTTTCGCAATTGATTTTTACATTTACACCATTAGGAAGCATCTCTCCATCAGCCTCAACATCAGCCTTAACTGTGAAAAGGCCGGTCATAGGATCAACAGAATTTGCGACCTCACTTACAACGCCTTTAAACTCTTTTCCATTTCTTTCTACTACGAGTTCTTTTCCTATATATAAGGTATTCTTTACATCCTCACTTACATTGAAAGTAGTAGACATTGAATCGTCCTGTGCAACTACGTATGCAACGGACTGCTGAGAAGCCATTCCATTGGTGGTAACATTTTTGCTTATGATTTTTCCAGAAATTGGAGTGGTAACTTCATAGAAAGAAAGAGCTAACTCGGCCGACTCAACGCCAATTGCTGCAAGATCGATACCAGTCTGAAGTGAGTCTGCCAAAACCTGGCCGCCTGTTGCCGCCTGGATTTCACAGATAGTCTGAAGAGCCTGTCTTGCCTGACCAAGGCTTATGCCGGTAGTGTATTTTGTGTCTTTAAGAGATGCAACACCGTTTTTAGCCTGAGATTTAGCCGACTGGAGATCACCAAGCGATTTTGCAAGAGCTGGTCCAACAGCCTCTAAAGAAACAGAATCACCGGCCCTAGTATCCATACCAAGTGATGTTCCAATGAAAACAATAGACGCTGCTGCCTTGTCCCTTGCATCAGTGTCACCGCCAGCCACAGCCGTCTTATAATCTGACATGTACTGATTATACGCAGCTATTGTGGATTTTGTTTTGTCCACCATATCATCTATATCATCCAATGCATCCTCTGCATCATCAAGGTTCCTCTGTACTGCCTTATATCCCACCTCTGCAGTATCAATAGCAGCCTGCGCATTATAAACCTGAGAGTAGAAATTAATCGCATTTGTATTCTGATTCATAGCAGCGCTTTGCTTTGTAGACTTAAGTGTAAGCTCTGCCTGTTCTTTCTGAAGTTTAGCTGCCTCATCATCAATCTTAAAAAGGATATCGCCTGCTTCAACCATATCTCCAACTTCAAAAAAGGTATCTGTAACCTTTCCTGCTGCCATTGGAATAATATTTACAGATTCCGATGCCTCGATTGTTCCAACAAATCCAGAGTTTATAGAAAGGCTTCCCATTTCAGCCTTTTGTACTTCAACTAAAACTTCTGTAGTTTGAGTCTCCTCTACAGCTTCCTGTCCGCATCCAAAAAGCATTGAAGAAACCAAAATAATTCCCACTATTGCTTTTACTTTATTTCTAAACATTTCTTTTCTCCTAAATTTATCAACAAAAAACTCTTCTATTGTAGCATTTTTCCCAAATAAAGTGTGAACAAAATATGAAAATCCCTTTTTCCCTGTCTATAAACTGTTGGTTTATTAAAAAACATCCCCAAAGTCCGTATCATATGGGTATACAAACGAAAGGAGGCGCAGATGAACGTTCAGGTAAAATCTTCAAACGGCATTACGACAATGCCCATCGAAACCAGGTTACTATCAAACAGATGCATTTTTTTGGAGGGAGAAATAAATAGTGATAGTGCTTTAGAAATTATCAAATCCTTAATGCTCCTCATAAAAGAAGATGCTACGGCTCCAATCAACTTAATAATCAACTCACCTGGTGGTGAAATCAATGCAGGAATGACTATCTATGATGCCATTCAGTCAGTAGAAACTCCTATCAGGATGTTCTGCGTCGGAAAAGCATACAGCATGGGTGCACTACTTTTTCTAAGTGGAAAATCAGGAAGGTTTATGCTTCCAAACTCAGAGCTAATGCTCCACGAGCCTCTCTTAAGTGGAAAAATAGGTGGAAACACAACCTCAATTAAAGAGCTTTCCGACTCTCTAATTAAAACAAGAGAAAAACTTAATAACATCATCGCAAAACACTCAGGCAGATCACTTGAAGAAGTCGAAAAAGCCACAGACCACGACCACTTCTATTCTGCTGAAGAATCAATAGAGTTCGGGCTTTGCGACAAAATTGTTCCATTTACTACCCTCTTAATGTAAGGAGATTTAAATGACAGATAATGTAATTCTCGCCGAAAACTGCATATACTCAACCGACTCTTCAAAGACAGGCCTAAACAATAATATCTTAGTCTGCGGAACATCAGGCTGCGGTAAAACAATGTCTGTTGCAGAGCCAAGACTTCTTGAAACCAAAAACGGAAGCTTAATAATCACTCTTACTAAAAGACGTCTTGTAAAAAAATACTGGAACCTTTTCAAGATGAGAGGCTATAACGTCTGGGATTTAAATTTTGCCAATCCCGATCAATCCCTGGTCTCTTATGACCCAATTAAATATATAAAATCCCACCAGGATATCACCTTTCTTGCAAAGGCAATCGTCAATGCTGACATTGATCCTGATACGGTAAAAAAAGATCCGTACTGGGATAACGCAGCTATATCCCTGATATCAGCCATAATCTCACATGAAATGATGACTAAAGGTGGTAGAGCTTCAATGGCTGGCGTTGTAAACACCTTCAAGTCGCTAAACTTTCAGTTTACAAACTCAGGGTTCGAAACCGACCTTGATGATTATTTTGAAAAACTAAAAAAGAATAACCCTACAGCATTTGCAGCTTCCTGTTGGAACACCTTCAGGAGTGTGGCTGAAAAAACGGCCAGCTGCATCTACAGTACAGCCTGCAACGCTTTCGATAAAATCTTCACCCCTTCGCTCCTCGAGCTGTTTGATAAAGGTGGCAGTGTAGATTTCGAGCGTCTTGCAAATGAAAAAACAATATTGTTCATCACAACCTCAGCGGTTAACCCTTCGCTAAACTGCTTTGTTAACATCTTCTACTCTCAGGTGTTTAAAACACTTTTTGAGTATGCTGAGGAACTGGATGATGGAAAACTTCCTCTTCCAGTCCACGTCCTTTGCGATGACTTTGCCACAGGAAGCAAGATAGTAAATTTCCCTGAATACATCTCTATCTTTAGAGAAAAGGGAATATCCGTAACACTACTTCTCCAGTCCGAGTCACAGCTTGAAGGTATGTATGGAAAGACAGAAGCCACCACCATCATTAATAACTGTGACACCTACCTCTACTTTGGATCAATGGATTTAACCACTGCCAAAAACATTAGTCAGAGGTTAGACGAATCACTGGATGAAGTTTTATATATGCCAATCGGAGATGTAATCGTCTTTAGAAGAGGGCAATATCCAATAAAAACACGTCGTTACAACATCACTGAGGATAACACCTACAAGGCGTTGTCCCAGTGTAAAAAAGACAATATTAAACAAGCCAGCTAGGAGGTTAATATGAGTAACTATATCGAACAAATAAAAGAATATTTCAAAGAAAAAAAATTAAGATTTTTCGTCAACGAAAGTGGTAATGGAAAAAGCCTCTTCATCCCGATGGAACTAAAAAATGTCACCGCGATGAACATCATTTTAGATGTAGCTGATAGTGGCAAGTGCAACGCTTACAGCACTATTGTTACTAAGGTTGAGCAAAATATTCAGGAACAGCTTTTTCATAAGCTCAACGAGGCCAACAACAATTTTTCCTTTGCGTCATTTTCTTTTGACAAAGATGATGATCTTATGGCTTCAGTAAACTTTTACCTAAATGACCATGAGCCGGGCAAGATGGTAATGGAATACATTATGACCTTTTTCTGTATTCTTGATGATGTGGCCCCAACATTTCTTGAAGCAATATGGGCATTAAGAAGAGAGCCAAGGCCAGAAATCCATGACGAAGATGAATATGATGAGCCTGATGACTTTGACGATTTTGATGAGTACGATGGCTATGATTTTTTTGATGACGCTTCCGATGATGATTCTGATGAATTTGGAGAATTATTCAAAAAGAAAAAACCTGCATAATTTTTGTTGACATTTGCATGGTTGCGAGATATGATGTATCTCCAACTAAAAACCACGGATATGTTCTTTTGACTGCTGAGGAGCAGAAAGGCAAAGCCAAGAACAGTAAATGTTACAAATAAAACACTTACAATCTGGAGGTACAAATGAATAACATTTTTTCATTCACTGATGCACGCGTTGACCTTGAGTCCATTGGGGCTCGTATCAAGCAGGTTCGCCAGTCCAACCACCTCACCGTTGAGCAATTTGCGGAAGAGATGGGCGTCTCTGAAAACGCCGTTTATAAATGGCAGCGAGGCGAAACCGTACCAGACATAATGAACTTTGGGTATTTAAGCACCCACTTCGGCGTAAGCTTAGATTACCTTATACTAGGAAGAGGAGATAGCGATGAGCTATCTCCTCTTCCGTTATGTGCATAATTATTTAATAAAATTCTTCTTTTAAACTTCTGTCGAAAAGCGACCCTATCGCTTCTTTTGCATCCCTGTTCTCATAAAGAATAGTATATACGACATTGCATATTGGCATTTCAACACCTTTATCTTTAGCAAGCTCTATAATAGCTTTTGCTGTGTAATAGCCTTCAGCCAAAGAGGTATATTCTTCGCCCTTCACAAAACACTCACCAAACTTTCTGTTGTGGCTGTGCGATGAAAAGACTGTTGCCTCATAATCTCCAAGATGGCAAAGTCCATAGGCAGAAAGTTCATTGCCACCCATTGCCAAAATCAGTCTTGCAACCTCTCTTGTTCCTCGGCTCATGAGTGCTCCCTTAAGAGATGTAAGGCCGCAGCCATCGAGCATTCCCGCTGCAATTCCGATTACATTTTTTGTAGCTGCGCCAAGCTCATTTCCAATGAGATCGTTTCCATAATAAAAACGGATAAGATCACCTGAAAAAGCCTTAATTAAAAAATCTTTTGTCCTCTCTCTGTCAGAGTCAATAACCATACAGTTTGGAACGCCTTTATAAAACTCTTCAACATGTCCTGGTCCAATCCAGACAGCAACATCATTGGAAGAATCTATGTTATCTCTCATAATTTGAGTAAGCGTTCTATGACCTTCAATTTCAAGACCTTTCATACATAAAACAAAAGTCTTATCCATGATATTTCTAGCCGCTATGTCCTTAGCCAGAGAATCCAGGTTCTGAGCATTTATGGAAATGATAATCACATCACCTGAAAGTGCCTTATCAATGTCTGTCGTAAGCTCCATACTCTCTGGTATCGCCAGATATTCATTTTTTCTTTCAGCCATAAGAGTAGCCATTCGCTTTGAGCCCTCACGGCCATACATTGTCACATTATGTCCAATGGAATCAAGATACCATGCTATGCATGATCCCCATCTTCCACATCCTATAACTCCAACATTAAGTGCTCTTTCTTTCACTATTTAGCTCCCTTTTTACTTAAAATATATGTCACAAAGAATATCACCGATGCAAAAATTACAATCGAAGGACCTGCAGCAATTCCAACAAAGTATGAAACAAAAAGGCCCAGGATACCTGATACAAGGGCAAATACAACTGCATATCCATGATATTCCTTCATATTCTCCGATATGTTTCTTGATGATGCCGATGGCAAAATCATAAGTGCATTTATAAGAAGTATTCCAATCCATCGTACAGCAACCATTACAACAACTGCAACAAGAATCGAAAAAATAAGTTCCAGCATATCAACGTATAAGCCTTTGGACTTTGCCAAAGAGCGGTTTAAGCTTGAAGCCGCAAGCCCATTAATAAAAATACACCAGAAAGCCACAACGACAACAGCGACTATAAGAACAGTCCAAAGCTCATCTTTAGTTATACTTAATACATCGCCAACAAGCAAAGATGAATACTTCGAAAAACTTCCGCCAAAAGAAAGAACTGCCAGACCAATAGCAATACAAAATGATGAAAACACTGAAATGACAGTATCTGTAATAGCCGAATTATTTCTCATAAGTGCATTTAGAAGTGTCGCAAAAACTATGGCAAAAACAATCATTGCAAAATTAAGATTTGTAACACCCAAGAGCACGCCTATCGCAACGCCTGTAAACGCAGAATGTCCAAGTGCATCCGAAAAAAAGCTCATCTTTTTCTGCACTACCATCGTTCCAAGAACAGATAAAAGAGGGCATATCATTGCTACCGCAAGAAGTGCTCTTACAAAGAAATCAAAAGAAAAGGCTTCACTAAACATCGCTCTCCTCCTTTGTTCCAAACATATTTTCAAATTCCTTACTCCTGAAAACCACACCCGGAGTATCAGCCAACAATACAGTCTTATCTAAAAGAACTACCTTATCTGCATATTTTCTAACATACTCAAGATCATGAGATACAAGAATAATAGCAAGATCATGGTGCATCTTAAGCTCATCAATAAGTTTGTAAAACTTTTCAACGCCACCTGCATCAACGCCCGAAACAGGCTCATCCAGCAAAAGAAGATTTGGCGCATCCATAAGTGCTAGACTCAAAAGCACTCTTTGAAGTTCGCCACCCGATAAAGTACCTATTGTTTTATCGATTAAATCTTCAGCATTTAAAGGTGCCAGTATTTCAAGAACTTTTTCCCGGAGTTTCTTTGAAACAGGCAAAAACACAGGATATTTAAATCCATAAGAAATTATCATATCCTGCACGCTCATAGGGGTATCTTTGTCTATCGCAAGGTGTTGTGGTACATAACCAATTTTTAAATCTAAAGATGCACCATCTTTTTTAAGCTTAAACTCAATATCGCCCTCAGATGGAACCTCACCTAAAATTGCCTTTATAAGCGTAGATTTTCCTGCACCATTATGACCTATAACAGCTGTAAAAGTCCCACAATGAATATGGAGGTTTACATCCTCCAAAATAGCCTGCTTTCCAACAGTCACCGACAAGTTATTAATTTTAATGCAGTGAAAACCGCATGGCGCTATTACTTTTCTTGCCATTATCTTTGTCTTAAATTCACCTTTAAAATCTCAAGATTTGCTTTCATTCCTTTTAAATATGCATTTCTGTCATATTCACCAGTTGTAAGCGGATCAATGAAGATAGTATGTAATCCAGTTTCATCCTCTATGGTTTTTGCGATGGCACTCCCATAGGTCGAATCGCCAATGATATAGGAAACCTTACCTTCCTCAATAAGCTTGCACGCCTTTGATAAATCTGATGCTGAAACTTCTGCTCCATCATCAAGATCAAGTATCATTTCCGTTTTCATATCGAGTTCATCAGCCAAATATACAAAAGCCTCGTGCAATAAAATAACACCTTTTCCATTAGCAGCCGCTTCTATTGTTTTAGCTTTCTTTATAAGAGCATCAATCTTATTTGAATAACCATGATAATTTTCCATATATTCAAGCGAATATTCAGAGTCACAGTCAGCCAATGCTATAGCTATCTTTTGAGAATAAATCTGATAAAAATCAAGATTCATCCAATAATGTGCATTGTCCTCATCAAGTTCTTCTTTGGGAAGATTTTCATCAATTGAAATAACTTTCAAATTGGGATATTTTTTAGCAAACTTTTTGGTATCCAAAAAGCTTTCCATCCCACCGCCATTCACGAGAAGAATATCTGCATTTGCAAGAAGTTTTGCATCATCACTTGAAAGCTGATAGTCATGAAGGCACCCTGTCTCTGGCTTTGAAAGGTTTGTAACCTTTACCCCCGGAACATTATCCGCAATATTCAAAGTTGCTATATAAACCGGATAAAAAGATGTAACTACATTGAGTCTGTTGTTAGCATCTATTTCTTTTCTTCTATTGTATGCTAAAACGCAAATTGCAATACATATTATTGTCAAAACAGCTATCATAATAGCCATAACTGTCTTTTTATTCTTCATTCAAAGCCTCATTTTCAATCACCTGATCCATAAGGTCCCAAATATCTTCTCTGCCAGCTTTTGTTAAAGATGAAAAAGGAAGAATTATTGTATCCTTATCAGCACCAAGTGACTTTCTAATCATTGAAATCTGCCTGTCAACTGCACCTCTTGAAATCTTATCAGCTTTTGTGCAGATAACTATTGGCTGATAACCTTCGTAATCTATCCATTCAAACATCTGCTTATCGTTTGCAGATGGCTCATGTCTTATATCTATAAGTAAAAATACTGCACGAAGTTTCTCTGAAGTATCAAGATACTTCTCTATCATCTTGCCCCAGCGTTCGCGCTCTTTTTCAGAAACTTTTGCGTATCCGTAGCCTGGAAGATCTACAAGATAAAGTTCCTCATTGATATTATAAAAATTGATAGTTTGAGTTTTGCCTGGCTGAGAGGAAGTCCTGGCTAAGGACTTTCTATTCATAAGTGCATTTATGAGTGAGCTCTTACCTACATTTGATTTTCCTGCGAAAGCAACCTCTGGCAGGTTGTTTTTAGGAAGTTCTGAAGTAGGTCCGCACACTGTTTCAAGATTTACATTTTTTATTACCATAATTATGCTAAAACGCCTGCCAATTGGCAGGCGATTTTCCTATGCGCTTTTTGATTCTTTCTTACCAGAAATCTTCGCTATCTTGCCGGTTTCCTCTTTTTCCTCAATTTTTTCGTTGGGGAATCGTGTTTCAACAAAGTCGGCATCTATGCTAACTTTGCCGCTATAACCGTCTTTTGATGGTGCTTCGTACATAATATCCATCATAACTTTTTCCATGATAGATCTAAGTCCTCTGGCTCCAGTCTTTCTGGCGATAGCATGCTTTGCAATCTTTATAAGTGCCTCTTCCTCAAAGGTAAGCTCCACATCATCAAGAGAAAGAAGTGCCTGATACTGTTTAACAAGCGAATTCTTTGGCTCTCTAAGGACGCGAATAAGTGCTTCCTCATCAAGTGCATCAAGCGATACTGTGACTGGCACACGGCCAATAAACTCTGGTATGAGTCCAAACTTTATGAAATCCTCTGGAAGAACCTGTTTGAAGAGTTCTCCAATATTCTTTTCTGAAGGATCCTTTACTGCTGCATTGAATCCGATTGATTTAGAATCAACTCTGTGCCCTATAATCTGCTCAAGGCCGTCAAATGCACCACCACAAATGAAAAGGATATTTGTAGTATCAATCTGTATAAGCTCCTGCTGTGGATGCTTACGACCACCCTGAGGTGGAACTGATGCCATTGTTCCTTCTAATATTTTAAGGAGTGCCTGCTGTACGCCCTCACCAGAAACATCTCTTGTAATAGAAACGTTTTCTGACTTTTTAGCTATCTTATCAATCTCATCGATGTAAATGATGCCACACTGTGCTCTCTCGATATTATAGTCAGCAGCCTGAATGATTTTAAGAAGTATATTCTCAACATCCTCGCCTACGTAACCAGCTTCTGTAAGAGTTGTTGCATCTGCGATTGCAAAAGGTACATTAAGAATTCTTGCCAGGGTCTGTGCGAGAAGAGTCTTACCTGAACCAGTTGGACCAAGAAGAAGTACATTACTCTTCTGAAGTTCTACTGGAAGGTCAGCACCTCTTGTAATTCTCTTGTAGTGATTATATACAGCTACAGAAAGAACTCTTTTTGCCTCATCCTGACCAATAACATACTCATCGAGAAATTCTTTCATCTCCTTTGGAGAAATAAGATTTATATCATCGGTAGAGTAATTCTCGCCTTTTTCCTCTTCTAATTCATAGCCGTCGAGACCGTCACCAAGAAGCTCCTCATCGATTATCTCCTGACAAATGCTAACACACTCATCACAGATAAAAGCTCCGCCTGGGCCAGAAATAAGCTTTCTTACTTCACTCTGACTCTTGCGGCAGAAGGAACAGCGGATTCTGTCTTCTGATTTTCCTGCCATGTTTTCTCCTTATGCGCGATTTGCGATAATCTGATCTACGATACCGTAGTCAAGAGCTTCCTGTGCATTAAGCCAGTGATCACGCTCAGTATCATTGCAAATCTCTTCGTAAGACTTACCAGTATTTTCAGCAAGCATACGGTTTAACTTTTCTTTAGTCTTTAAAATATTTTCAGCTGCAATCTGGATTTCAGTAGCCTGACCTTTTGCTCCGCCAAGTGGCTGATGAATCATAACTTCTGAATTAGGAAGAGCAAATCTCTTTCCCTTGGCACCACCTGCAAGGAGGAAAGCTCCCATTGAAGCTGCCATACCAATACAGATAGTAGATACATCACACTTGATATAGTGCATGGTATCATAGATTGCCATACCTGCGGTTACCGAACCGCCTGGGCTGTTAATATAAAGGTTAATATCCTTAGATGGGTCCTCTGACTCCAAAAACAGAAGCTGAGCAACGGTAAGACTTGCAGTAGTCTCATTTACTTCTTCGCCAAGGAAAATGATTCTATCCTTTAAAAGACGTGAGTAAATGTCATATGAACGCTCGCCTTTGCTTGTCTGCTCAACGACGTAAGGTACTAAACTCATAATTAATCCTCCTTTGGATTAAGCCTCTGCATCTGCCTCAGCTTCATCCTTCTTTGCAGCTTTCTTCTTGGTTGCTGCCTTTTCTTTACGCTTGTCATAGATGTAATCCATAGCCTTCTTAGCTGCGATTTCATCCTTCATAGCTTTCTTCTCTGACTCTGGGATGATGTCCTTAAGCTTATCTACTTCCATGCCATACATCTTAGCCATGTTTTCGATTTCCTCATCAACCTCTGCATCAGTAGCCTCAAGATTCTGCTCTTTTGCAATCTTATCAAGTGCAAGAGTAGTCTTAATCTGCTCGATAGTAGAAGGCTTCATCTGCTCCTTCATAGCTTCCTCAGTCATGCCTGAGAACTGAAGGTACTGCTCGATGTTCATTCCCTGAGCCATAATTCTGTTTGCGAAGTTTGCAAAATTCTGCTCAACCTGAGTGTTGATCATTGCTTCTGGAATTTCAACTTCAGCCTCCTCGATGATTGCTGCAACTGCCTCATCAATCTGAGCTGACTTAGCTGACTCTGCTTTCTGCTTCTCAAGACGCTCCTTGATGTCAGCCTTGAAAGCATCAAGTGAATCAAAACCTGCATCATCTGCAAGATCATCATCAATTGCTGGAAGCTCTTTTGCCTTTACCTCGTGTACTGTACACTTAAATACTGCATCCTTTCCTGCAAGATCATCTGCCTGATAATCAGCTGGGAAAGTAACCTTAACATCAACTTCGTCACCAGTCTTAGCGCCGATAAGCTGATCTTCAAAACCTGGAATAAATGTGCCTGAACCAATCTCGAGTGGATAATTATCACCCTTACCACCCTGGAAAGGAACGCCATCAACAGAACCATCAAAATCGATAACTGCAACATCACCAGTCTCGATTGCTCTTTCAACTACTACTTCACGAGCATTCTTCTCCTGCTCTTTCTTAAGCTCTGCTTCGATATCCTCGTCAGTAACCTTTGTATCAACCTTGGTTACTGAAACGCCTTCATACTTCTTAAGAGTGATTTCTGGACGAGTAGCAACAACTGCAGTAAAGATAACAGTCTCACCTTTCTCAAGCTTCTCGATGTCGATTTCTGGACGAGAAACGATATCAAGACCTGACTCTTCTGCTGCCTTAGGATATGCCTCTGGAAGAACCTCGTTTATAGCATCCTCATAGAATACCTCAGCACCATACATCTTCTCTACCATAGCTCTTGGAACCTTACCTTTTCTAAAGCCTGGTACAGAGATTCTGCTCTTCTGCTTATTATAAACCTTCTCTACTGCCTTATTGAATTCATCAAAAGGTACCTCGAAGGTAATCTTTGACATATTCTTCTCTTCTAAATTTTCTACTTTAACGCTCATTTTATCCTCCTAATGCGGTGCGTCCGCAATTTATTTTATTTGCGGCATTTCCAAATTAGCTATAAGACCGCATTTGTCTTTAGAGTCTATCACAATACCTAGTAAAAATCAAGGAAACATCGGTATTTGTAGGTGCTATATCTTTGTGATAAAATACACATCGTCAGGAGAAAAAACATGCTTACTTCAAAGGACCTTTTTTCAATTCCATACTACAAAAAAGGAGCTGTTTTCACCGGAAGTCAAAGAGACTTTCGTTTTTTGGTCGAGCGTGTTGAAGAAGAAGGCGAAGACCCTAAATTCAAACTGACCTTCTACCCAGACAAACTTAGCTTTGAGCTTACCAAAGATGAGGACAAAACATCCAGTTTTTTCCCTTTCAATGATGAAGGACTCTCAGCAATAGCTGAAGAAATAAATAACCACTAAGGAGAACAAAATGTCAGAAATGGAAGAATTACACCCAAAGCTTGCTGCTTTTTTCGATGCAGAATCTTTGGAAGAAAAATACAATGCAGCATGCAGATTCAACAACGACATAACTGATCACTTTATAAATACAATGGCTTATTCGCTCGACATGAATATTCCAGAAGGAAAACTTGATCTTAGATATCAGGCACTTTTAAAGGCCATTAAAACCCGAATGACTTATGAAAGAAACAGGGATCGCCGCTAATGGAAATAGAAAGAAAATGGCTCATAGATAAAATCCCTTTCGACTTGCAGAATTTCTCTAAAAAAGAAATTGAGCAGGCCTACCTTTGTACCAACCCAGTTCTTAGAATCAGAAAAACTGATGACAAATACGGTCTAACCTACAAAGGTGAAGGTCTTGTTGCCAGAGAAGAACACAATCTTCCCTTCTCAAAAGAAGGTTATGACAGACTAATTTCTGCAGCCGAAGGAATAGTATTAACAAAAACCCGATACTTAATTCCATGTGATCCTTACACCATCGAACTCGACGTGTTCCACGGAGTCTACGAAGGTTTAGTTCTCGCAGAAGTAGAATTCCCTTCTCTCGAAGAATGCAATGCCTTTATCGCCCCTTCCTGGTTCGGGGAAGACGTTTCAGAAAGTGGAAAATATCAAAACAGCAGACTGTGCCGAATGAACGGCCTACAGGACTTACAATAGAAAGGAATTGTTATGGCAAAATTAGCGATTTTTCTCGCAGACGGATGCGAAGAAGTTGAAGCACTTGCAACAGTAGATGTGTGTCGCCGTGCAAAATTTGAAATCGACTTAATCTCAATCACTGGCTCACTTGAAATTCATGGTTCACGAGGCATCGTCTTCATGGCAGAAAAACTCATCGAAGACACAGACTTTTCGGCATACGATGGCGTCATCTTACCAGGTGGCATGCCTGGCACCACCAACCTCGGTGCCTGCGACGCTGTAGTTAAGCAAATCAAAGAATTTAATGCAGCCGATAAATTAGTTGCCGCAATCTGCGCAGCCCCTTCAGTTCTTGGCGACAATGATATCCTTGTAGGCAAGGACGCAACCTGTCACCCAGGTTTCGAAGAAAGACTCAAAGGTGCAAACGTAAAATTCGACAATGCCGTAATCAGCAAAAACACCGTCACCTCTCGTGGCATGGGCACCGCTGTAGACTTCGGCCTTGCAATCGTAAAATACTTCGAAGGTCAGGAGGCTGTCGACAAAGTCAAAGTTGGTTTGGCTATTTAATATACTACGGGAGGGGTACATATATATTCACCGCTGACTCGCTCTCGCTCTTGCGAAAACGTAGCTGTACTAAACTCGGCTACGCCTCGTTAAGTGCAGACGTTTTCTTAAGGTCAGCTAATGAATATATATGTACCCCTCCCTTACTTTCTATATTTCTAAAGTCCCTATGTATTTTATGGATTCTATGACCTCATCTACAGGATTTGCATCGGCAATTTCTACTGAAAAGTAGCCTTCATAGTTCTGTTTCATCAATGTATCAACAACTTCACCGTGCAGGTTACGCTTCTGTAGAGGTTTAATATATGGCTCCGAAAAGTGAGTATGTGATATCACGCCAGCGTTTCCTGCTAAAACCTCCGCGCTTTCTTCGTTCTGAACCATGGTGCCTATGTCAAGGTTTACAGATAAACCGGGGCGGTTAAGTTTTCGTACCATCTCAATTGCCTGGGCAGTTTCATTTAAGAAGTTTGTGTTATAGATGGTTGGGTTTGCTTCCATAGCAAGAAGTACACCTACTGATGCAGCGTAGTCTGCAAGGCCGCCAAAGAATTCTTCGATGATTTCATCAGCCTTTTCTTTTGGCATATCGTCTGGAATGTTACGAGGTTTCGGACAGCCAAAAACAAGGTTTTTGCAATCTATCGCAGCAGCAAAATCCATAGCTTTTTTTGTGTAGTCAAAAAGACTTTCGCGTTCAGTTTTTTCCCCGAATACCAATCCACTTTTCCCAAACCAGATTGACTGCATTGAGCAGATTTTTAATCCATGCTTTTCATAAATGGAATTTGCAATCGCCTTCATATCTTTCGCATGGTCATATGGATTTTCTGGAAAGAATTTGGTTGGTGCAATTTCAAGACCGGTGTAGCCACATTTTTCCATAGCGGTAAAAACAAGGTCGTTGTTTTCCATTTTCCATCCCAGATTAGATGCACAAAGTTTCATGTTTTCTCCTTAAAATAAAGGGGCCATTCGGCCCCTTACATTATTTTCTAGTAGCAAAGCTTAATTGTGTATGGGTTAGCATCGTACTGGTTATAATCACCAGCCTCATCTATGTACTCTACCTTATCTTCAATACCCTTTGCAAGAGTTTCTTCCCACTCTTCTTCTGTAATATTATTTACATATTCTTTTACGTTAAGAATCAATCCATCATAATCAGATGGCATGGTAACAGTCATTGTTGCTCGAGCGGTATTTATGCCGGTGTCATAATCGCCATCTAATCCCATCCATCCGAGCCAATCCCACTCGATTCCTTCGCCCCAAACAAACTCATAGTCTTTTCCATCAATGTTGATAATCTGAGTTGTTTCGAATGTATCGTCTCCCTCAGTAGCCTGAGAGTTTAATGTAACACCTGTATACATATCTGCAAGACCTACTGAAACTGTACATGCTGTAAGTCCTGCGTTCTTCGCATAATCCCACTTGAGCTCGATTGGATAATCTACATAAATAGTTTCGGTTTTAGTGCCATCACCATTATCTTCGGTCATTGTTCTAATATTTACATTACAGAACTTTGTTTCAAACCAGTCTCTATCATCTGCACAGTAAATAATATAAGGCAAGCTAATTTCACCTTCGCCATTTATCAAAGTTACTGGTGCGCGAAGGCCTTTCTCGTCAATGTAATTAGGCTTCACATCACCTTCGGCTCCACATACTGAACAAACGCCTGGAGTCATGTATCCAGCTTCAGAGAACTGATGGCCTAAAGCTTCGCCTTCAGTCTCGCCACATACAGAGCAGGTCTTTGGTGCTTCACATGTTGCATCTGTCCAGGTGTGATCTACTACCTCACCTTCGGTCTTCCCACATAATGAACAGGTCTTTGGTGCTTTACATGTTGCATCTGCCCATTCATGCTTACAGCATCCTGTAAGTGTTGCTAAAGCAAGCACTGCCAAAGCACTAAGTAATACTAATTTCTTTTTCATCTTTCTCTCCTTAAATGTTAACTTTATTCGTAACAAGTCAGCATTATAACACAAAATAAAAAAAGACCCTATACAGAGTCTTTTTTGTATCGTTATTTACCAAGTGCCATCATCCAGGTAGAAAAAAGCCCCACAACTAGAATCAGGTAATACATGTGATATCTAATCATACCTCTTCCTCCTTGTCCTTTAACCACTCTGCAACAATGGAGTCAACTTCTTCTTCGGTATATTTCTTTTCTTCTTTGCTCTTTTCGATTTCTTCTTCAACAGCCTTGCGAAGAGCATCTTCCTGCTCATCAAAGTTTGATAAAAGCTTATCCCACTCTCTTTCAGTAAAGCTCATGCCGCCAACCTGGAATTTCTTTTCCACATCGTTATTTTCGAGCTTTTCCTGCATCATCTCTATATGATTACGAACCCTTGCCATAAGTTCGTATCTGGTGAGCAAAGTCACATCTTCTTTTTGTTCACTTGAGGAAACAGGTGTTGTCTTCTCATTCATCTTTTCCGCAAAAGACTCATCAGAAGCCGCTGCCGTTTTATTTAATTTTTGATATTGTAAACTGCCAAAGCCATTTAAAGCATCAATACCCATAGTAGCCTCCAAAACCGTACGAAAGCGGGCCATCTGACACTCCTTTGTCTAAACAGCTCGCCTTCACTTTATTGTTACTACTTATATCGGCCAAAAAATCAAAATGCTTTAATTTATTACATCTGCAAACTCGACTCTGATTACTTTTTCAACATCCTCTACTTTAACTTTTACCTGATGTCCTATTTTTCCTGCAGAGAAATACATCTCATCGAAGTTTTTTGCAGTGTCATTTATTACGGTACGGAAGAACTTTTTCATTCCTATTGGAGAACATCCTCCATGCACATACCCTGTCAGTGGAAGCAAATCCTTTTGCTTAAGCATTTCTATATTCTTCTCGCCTACAGCTGATGCCGCCTTTTTTAAATTTAGTTCAGCTGCAACAGGTATTACAAAAACATAATGATTTCCTGTTTTCCCTGTCGTAACTAAAGTTTTAAATGCCTGGTCCGGATTTTCATCAAGCTTTTCAGCAATTTCAGTACCGGTAAGCCCATCAGCATCCTCTAAAACTTTAATTTCGTACTCGACCTTTTTCTGGTCAAGCGTGCGCATCACGTTTGTTTTCTCGTTTTTTTTCATCTCTGTTCCTTTTTAGCAGAAGCTTTCATTATCAAAACTGATATTACCAAAATCACCGGGAACGCCGTTCCATACAGCAAACCCTTGTGAAGATCGTCGCCCATTTTTTGCGATATGTTTCCAACGAGGCTTGGTCCAAGCGTGCCTCCCATATCACCTGCCATTGCCAAAAGCGCAAACATCGCAGTGCCACCGGAAGGAAATCTGCTTGACGTAATACTAATGGTTCCTGGCCACATGATTCCCACAGAAAAGCCGCAGACAATACAGCCTATTAATCCTATAACCGGATTTTCGAAAAGAGTAGCCAAAAGATAACAGACTACGCAAAGAGCGCCTGATTCAAGCATATATTTTGTAAGTTCAAACTTACCTTCGCTTTTTCCATAGATCACTCTGCTAATTCCCATTGCCACTGCAAATAGGCAAGGTCCAAGCAAATCGCCGATTGACTTTGAAAGCCCCAGGCCTGACTCAACATAAGCCGATGCCCACTGCGCCATGGTTATTTCTGATGATCCGGCACAAATCATGAGCACTATCGCAACCCAAAACAAAGGTATTTTAAACAACTGGCCTATGCTCATGCCCTCACCATCTTCAACCAGATGCTCAATCGGGCAGGTCGCAAAATTATAAACATTTACCAGAGGGACAAGTGCCCAAATACAGCTGATGATTCGCCAGTTATCAATACCAAACACTGCAAAAAACAACGTGGTCAGAAGAATTACTCCCACCGAACCCCAGCAGTAAAACGAATGCAAAAGGCTCATAACAGAGTCTTTATTGTCAAACGGGCACGCCTCTACAATCGGACTGCAAAGAACCTCAATAAGACCACTTCCAGTCGCATAAATCACTACACTAATTATTATTCCAATAAAAGGATTACTAAAAAGGCTCGGCAAAAAAGCAAGACCAATAAGCCCAGCACCCGCTAAAATTTCCGATGCAACAACACTTTTTCTATATCCAATTCTATCTACATACTTTGCGCAGATAATATCAACAAGTATCTGCACGAAGAAAAATGCTGTAGGAATAAGCGCCACTTTTCCAAGCGATATACCAAAATCATTATGGAATTTCAAAAATAAAAGTGGTGTAAAATTCGCCACTATAGCTTGAGTTATAAATCCAAGATAACAGGCTATTAAAGTCTTTTTATAATTCTTTTTCATTAGTCTTCCTATAATCTATTCTTCTAACAAATTCCCCACATGCTTTGTTTCAAAGAACATTTCTTTATTTGTAACAACAATTACAACTGCCGCAATAACAACAAAAATAGTTTGAATACATTTTGTTTCAGGAGTCATATTTATCTTTTCCTGCATTACATTTATAAACAGATGGAAAATAATTGTCGCAAGCATGCTCCTGTTATTTTTAACATATACCCATGTCTGAAGAAAGTCCAGCGGTATAACACTTATAAGGAAATTAAGCACATAAATAATCCCCATTTCCTTAAGTCCATACTGATATGTTCCTGGTATCCAAAATAAAGGAACATGCCACAAAGACCAAATACAGCCAAAGATAATAGACTCTTTAAACCAGCTATGGTACGCTCCCACAGCATCTTCTCCATAACCTCTCCAACCAAATTCTTCAATGCATGAGGCCAGAAGAATTGTAAGAAGCGCAGATGTTCCACCTATAGAAAAAGAAAAGTCTTCTGTAAACGAAAACTGTTTTATACTTCCACCAAATAATACCGAGGTTCCTATTGAGGCAGCTACAATCGCAGCAAATATTAGTACCGCTATTACTATATATTTAGGTTTGATTCTATAGAATCCTATTAGTTTGCTCTTAAAATCATTAATTAAGGCTTTATTCTTAGATGTAAACACAGTTACAATCGCAACAAAGGCAGGCGAAATCAAACCCAGAAACATTCCAAGAAAAAGACTTGTCCCTTCGTTAAACAGAATTGCCAAAAGCCACCAGAACCATGTACAGGCAAATGTAATTAAATAAAATCTGACAGGACGATATGTATATTTTTCCACAATTACACCTCCGCTACTTCAATTACAAGCTCACTCTTCATTCCGTTAAGCTCAATATAATTGTCTGCCTCGTCATTTGAGAAATCCTCGACCTTTTTCCCCTGCTTCTCATAATATATATGGGTTGCAATCCCTTTTTTTGCACTTCTAAAACTGTAGCCTTCAGGAACTGTGAGTTTTGATGTTGCAGACAACTGATTGATTTCAAGCGCACCCTCATGAGATGCAACCTTAATCTGCATATCAAGATTGGAATCGATTTCTATTTCACTTTTATTGCCTTGCAAAAAAACTTCTTTTATTTTTCCATCTATTTCAATAATTTCATTTTCGATATCAATAATATTAATTGTTCCTGCATTGACCGAGAGTTCAATCTTCCCTACATATTTAGCCGGAAGAAGAATTTCAACTACCAGGCTTTCCTTTGCATCAGTTTCACTTGCACCATTTAATCTGTTAAGATCAACATCGATTCTATTCTTTATATCATCTATCTTAACTTTATAGTCAGCCTGAAGATTCTTATAAATGTTGGATAATAATGAAACTACTATTTTCTCCCCTTCATAAGCTTTCAACTCTACAATGTATGCCCCGCCAAGTTTGATATCAAAATTCTTTTTTCCATCAATATCATATTCAGTACAACTTTCATATATGTAATCAGCCTGCTTTTTTTCTGGCTTCTCATTTGAAAGTAATTCATCTACTGAGATTTGAAAAAGCTCTGCAATCGCCATCAGGTTTGCAATATCTGGTGCGCCAGTTCCATTCTCCCATTTTGTTATGGCCTGTCTGGACACTCCAATCTTTTCCGCCATCTTTTCCTGAGACAGCCCAGCCTGCTTTCTGTAGTGTTTAATCTGTTCTTCTAAAGTCATTTTTGTTTCCTCCGTTTCTTGTTTGCTTTAACTTGCTCACAGAATAGTAAAATCCTCTTTACCAAACAAGAAACATCAATTGTCATTTGCATATTTTTTCGCTACTTTGCGTAGCAAAACCGTAAATTAAAGGCTTCAGGAACAATTGTAATCTATATTGTTCGTCTGTCGCCACCTTATTTTACTATAAAAGATATCGCCGGGTTAATTTTTTTAATATTTCGGTATTTATAACATTTGCCGATGTCTCAAATGTCAAAATCAGTCTTTCACCTGGGTACAATCCATTTTTCTCGTATAACTCAATCTTTTGCACTGCATTTTTAGCATACTCCGGATTATCCATCATTCCCTCATGTTCCCAATATATCTCCTTCCCTGTCTTTCTTGAAATAAAAGTAAAATCTGGATATATCGTCCCATAAGGTTTTAGTTTTAGCGGACACTCGTATTTATATATAATCCCTTGGGATTCGAAATAATCCGCCATTATCTTCTCTGACTTGGAGCGCACGCGAACTCCATTATTTGTCAATAATACAGGCGCATCTTCTTTAAAACTTTTCCCCTCGTATGGCTGTGACATCCAGGTCTCCAACTTTTGCGCGTACGTAGGCTCAATTGGAGTAATTAATTTCTGTCGTTCAGGATGTTCTTCTAAAAAAATATTCTCTATTTTGTTGTCATCATATATCTTGAGCAACCTGCTTATTTGCGTCGTGACTTTATTTGTATATCGAAGTATTTTCTCATAATATGTTTTTTGCGCAAGCTTCTTAGCAAATGACACATTACTTTTATTGATATAAGTCCCGCACCCATGCATTCCTTCAATCCAGTGATAGTATTGCACGCAACCTTTAGTTTTCCCTAGTTTGAGACTTCCTTCAGGCGCATCTTCTAGGTCCATCTTAGCTTGTTTTGTCATCTTTTCTAATCTAATAAGTTCTGTCTCTAATTGTCGCTTAATTTCTATAACACTACCTCTGCTTTCCGCTCATAAATTAGATTTCTTGGTTCTTGTTCGTAGTAATCCGAGCTTGCTTACGCTCATACAAGTGATTTCTCAATCCTTGCTCGTACTCACCCAAGCTTGCTTACGTTCATACAAACGATTTCTCAATCCTTGCTCGTACCCATCCAAGCTTGCTTACGCTCATACAAGCGATTTCTCAATCCATGCTCGTACCCACCCGAGCTTGCTTACGCTCATACAAGTGATTTCTCAATCCATGCTCGTACCCACCCGAGCTTGCTTACGCTCATACAAGCATTTTCTCAGGCTATGCTCGTACCAACACCCCTAGTACGACTAAAAAACAAGAACTCAATATCTATACAGTCCATCATTTCATTTGAATTCAACACTTATCCGAACAAGATAAGCCACGACCTGCCGAAGATTTGGCGATTTGGTCGATTTAACCAAGCATTTTTGAATGATAACACTTCACATTCCCAAAATCAATATCCTGCACGCCTCCACGTCGTTTATCACGCTCTCCGCGCCTTTTATTGAGAGGGGTCGCGTAAACATAGCATAAAAAAAGAGCCTTGCAAGCAAGCTTGCAGGCTCTTTTGTATGCTGTAAATTTGTAGATAATCCTATCTCTTGCTGAACTGAGGTGCTCTACGAGCAGCTTTGAGACCGTATTTCTTACGCTCTTTCATTCTAGGATCACGAGTAAGGAATCCTTCTGCCTTAAGAGTTGGACGATATTCAGCGTCAACAGTAAGGAGTGCACGAGCGATACCATGACGACAAGCACCTGCCTGTCCAGTGTATCCACCACCCTTAACATTGATCTTTACGTCGAACTTGCCTTCGGTTGCAGTAGCAACGAGTGGCTGACGAACGATAACCTTTAAAGTTTCAAGACCGAAGTACTCTTCGATGTCGCGACCATTGATGGTAATAGTGCCATTGCCTGGTACAAGATAAACGCGAGCTACTGAAGATTTTCTTCTGCCGGTTCCATAAAATTTAGAATTAGCCATTGTTTACCTCCTCTTAGACTTCTAAAGCTTCAGGCTTCTGTGCTGCATGCTTGTGCTCTGGACCAGCGTAAACAAAAAGCTTGGTGTACATCTGACGTCCAAGTGGTCCCTTAGGAAGCATACCCTTTACTGCGTGCTCAATAACGCGCTCTGGGTGCTTCTGAAGCATCTCGCGAAGAGAAGTCTCCTTCATTCCGCCTACGAAGTCAGAATGATGATAGTAAATCTTCTGGTCAAGTTTCTTGCCACTTACAACAATCTTCTCAGCGTTGATAACGATAACATAGTCACCGCAATCTGCATGAGGAGTGAAGATTGGCTTGTTCTTACCTCTTAAAACGTTAGCAACCTCTGAAGAAAGACGGCCAAGGGTCTTGCCTGCAGCATCAACCACATACCATTTTCTTTC
>JAKSSE010000039.1 GCA_024403255.1 Lachnospiraceae bacterium | reverse complement strand
CATCATCATTTTTACTTCTGGCTGCGGTATATCGAATTTCATCAACCACTCTATCTACCTGCTTCTTAACCTCAGGATCAGTGATGCCAGCGCCAAGGCCTTTTACCATAGACTGAAGATTTCTGATGTTAGAAGTTTCTTCTTTTACTTTTGCAGTAACAGTTGCTGCGTGCTCTCTGCCTCTGTTTGCAGCAAGTACAAAGACAAGGTAAACAAAGAGAATTACAAGACTAATCACAAGAGCTACACCTGCTGAAATGTGTGCAAAATAAATAGCCCAAACACATACTGCAAGCTGAACACCAAGATATGCGAGGGACATAATCATTTGCGGTGCACTCAGCAGATACTCGTTATTATTTTTCTTGTATCTTGGGAGAATAATATTTACTGCTACAAGAACAATAAGAATTGCCAAAACTGAAAGCACAATTTCTACAGCAAATACAGGCGTAAACAAAACAGTTGATACCTTTCCTGTAATCGCAGTAACGGTCTCAGGGAAAATGACAAGCTCAAAGTTTCCAAGTAAATCAAAAGCTACAGTTGTAACAGGCTTTCCATCGATATATGAAGGGATTGCAACAACAGCATCGTTCCCCAAATAATTGGTAAGCTCAATGGTGCTTCCGTTGTCGTTATACGCAAAAGGAATATCAGCAACATCTGGCTGATAATATGTAGAGTCGTATGCTTCCTCAAAGTTCCAGTCCTCGCCGTCCTTATTTGCTTTATAGAAAGCATTATCTTTGTCGCAGATAATTTTTACTGCCTTGTTTGGTTCAGCTGCAACTTCATTTATTTTTCTTGGGAAATATACGCTAGACGCCTTAAGATCATCAAAGAAATTTTCGCCAATCTTGGTAACAACAACTCCCTCAATAGTTTCAGGAAGAACAAGGTCACTGCTTATTCCGTTGTACTTTTCAATAGAAATAGTTCCAAGGTCGGTCACATTGTACTCAAAGGTTTCATACTTTAAATCCAAAAGATTTTTCATCGAATCAGGAACTGATGCCTGCTCAAGCTTTTTCTCATTTGCAAAGGTTTCAGCATAACTTCCAGGAATAGTTGCAACAGGAACTTTTGCTACAAACACATTCCCCAGAGCTATTACTCCCACATAAATAATGGCAAATATAGCAACAATAATATTAAAAGCACTTCTTTTCATGATTAAGCCCTCCTAGTTCCACATGCAGGGCAGAAATTTGCGCCCGCTGGCAATGCCTTTCCACAGTTCATACAAAATCCACCTGCTGGAGTTTCTGACTGTGCAGTTACGCCGCTCATAGCACTTGTTGCCATAGCACCAACTTGTTGACCCAATGTGCCGCCAACACCAGACATCATTCCAAGACCAATACCAACATTGTTGAGCTGTCCAACGGCATCATTTTTCGCCATCTCTTTAGCCACTTCGAAGCTCTGCTCCTGCTGATAAGTGTAGCCTTCAAGCTCACGTTTTTTAGCAAGTGCTTCAGCCTCAATAACTGTCTGCTGAGCTTTAGTCTGTTCTTTAATTACAGAAAGCTTCTGCTCAAGCTCTGCCTCGGCAACGTCCGTGTACTTTCTAAAATGTAAATCCTTGAACTTTCTGTAATTAGGATCTTCATCTGGCTTAACTACAGTAGTAATCAGGAAGGTTTTCAAATCGATTCCATAATCAATAAAATCTTCAGCAAGCTTAGACTTAATGCTATCTGAAAGAACAGTAAGGTACTGATCAATGCTGAATATGCTTATTTTGTTTTCAATTATTATCTGAGGAATTGTTGACTTAATACGATTATTTATGAACGCTCTAAAATAAGTCGTAAGCTTTTCTCTAGTAAGAATATTCTCGGTTCCAACTACCTTAATAAGAAGCTTTGCAGAATCCGCCACACCAAGGCTCATCTGACCACAAGCACCAATTTCCAAAGGGAACTGATACTCAGGATCAAGATACTGGATTTTGCTATCAGTGCCCCATTTAATTGCCATCTGCTCAGTAAGATTTATAAAATAGCACTCCGCATGGAATGCGTTCTTTCCACCAGTGCCAAGCTTAAATAGGTTCTTAATAACAGGTAGATTCTGAGTTTCTAGAATATGAGAACCAGGCCCAAATACATCCAATACCTCTCCATTGAGCATAAACACAGCTTCCTGTGATTCATGAACAATAAGCTCCGATCCCATGTTGAAGTCTGTCATAGGATGTTTCCAGACAAAAGTTTCGTTATCGCCTTCGTATTTTATTACGCTTGTAATTGCCATATTCTCCCCTTCTTTCAAGTTAATAAACACTTCGTTTATATAAGTTACCCATACATAGGTACCCTACTATAAATGTAAAGAATTTAGCCTTTAAAGTCAACCATGCATGGGTAACTTTATGGCTATCCTCTGCTAGTATTCAATTAACTATGTAAGGGTAAGAAATATGGACTACAACGAACTCTATGCCAAAAGAATAAAATCGCTGTGTGACCAGAAAGGGATTACAATAAACAAGCTCGCTACACTTTCGGGAGTTAAACAGTCAACGCTCGATAACATAATTCACGGTGCAAGCAAAAATCCTAAAGTCAAAACCCTACACAAGATTTCCAACGCACTTTGTATGACATTAAGTGAATTTCTAGATTTTCCAGAACTGAATCAATATTCTATAGAAGACGAAAAAGAATAAAAAAACGCCTGTGCACTGCACAGGCGTTTCTAACTTACAACTACTTAATATTTAATTCCCACAAATAATCCTACAATACTTCAGCGCATCCTCAAAGGTTCCGCCCTGGTCGCCGCCGAAGTAACTCATATCGACAGTGATGCCGTTTCCGTAGTAATAAACCATACCGCTCTTAAAGCCTAATTTCTTGTGAATGTACTGCTCTTTTGCAAGACCTGTAGTTTTTCCCTGGTTAATTAAGACACCATTTGGAACTTTAGGTTTTTCGACTTTCTTTGGATCTGAGGTTGCATCTATTTCATCATAGAAGTCCCACTCTCCCATATTTTCATATACTTCATTTTCATCCATGAAGCTTCCGTCGGTCATATCATTTACCCAGCCAACAGGTTTATCTTTGTCTTCCCATACTGTGATAGAAAACTTATAGCCACCGAACTGTGGAAGTCCTATTGTATCGTAGCCCACTGTTCTTTGTTCAAAATATGAAGTCATAAATGAAGGATTTACAAGTTCCATGTCACGGTCAAAATATGGCCTGTCACTTATCTTTACCCAAAAGTCAGCAGCATCAAGACCTTTTGCAATTTCAGTAAGCTCATCAAGGTTAGCAGTCCACTTGTATTTATTCTTCATTTCTTCATAAATGAAGGACTTGGCAACATACTCTACATTTCCAAGGTCATGATTTTGGCCTGTGGTAAGACCATCGATGACGGTTTGTTCCAGGCTATTGTTGTACTGTTTTTCCTGTCCTGCATAGTTTTTGGTTGCAGGGAAAACATCACCGGTCAAATCATATGAATCTGGAATATAATCCCACCATGCCTTTTCATACATGTCTCCCGGCTCGTACTCTTTAGCCTTAGGATATTGAGCATAGTAAGTGTCTTTGATAAGCTCCCTGCTTGCAGTAATATCCATAGACTTTGGAATGCTTGGATCATCATCCGACTGATTTGCCCAGTCAACTCCATCGCCATATCCATATTCTTCAAGAAGCTTATACATCTGCTCCTCAGTCATCTCAATCTCACCGTTTTCATTTACGGTGTAAAGAGCGTCCGGATCTTCATCTGCTTTTTCACCTGCTTCTGCATCAGGTGCATTTTCAGTTTTAGCCTGTGGTTTTACCCAAATCCATGGCAAATCAGCGACTCCGCAGCCTGACAGCAAAGCCAGCACTGACGCCAAGACCAGTATGTATGATACTTTTTTCACTACTTCTTTCCTGCCCTCTCATCTTCTAAGGCTCTGTCCTCCTCGGACATATACTTACGGAAGACTCTTTCGTAAAGCTGATGAAGGATAACGCCCAAAAATCCCGGCAATATAATGCCAAGCTTTGTGATGTATCCACCGATAAAGCAAAACAGCATAAATACCAAAAATCCGCCGAGTGCAACAGGAATGTTTGCAACCAGAATCAAAGATGCATTTTTCACGTTTGCCTTTAGAGTATTTGAAAATCTGGACATAAATGCAAAAAGCATCATTCCCCAGATAATAGAAAACGCCATAAAAATCATAAAGACAAAGTTCCAGGAAATTGGACGGTCAGGATTCATTTCAGTAGTGACTCTGAGTAAATAAAACATAACTGCATTAAATACTAGAAGAATCAGTGTAATTACTGTGGCCTGCTTAAAGTTATCCTTAAAGCCCCTAAAGTATTCTTTGTAGGCATAGCCTCTGCCCTGAAAAATTGTCTTATGGATTGCGTAATACATTGCAGCACTTGATGCGCCAATTGTAAAAATTGGAATGCTGGTAAAAATCCAAAGCACTCCCAAAATCAATATATCAACAAATGTTGTAAAGCCCTTTGCAAATGGACTTTCTGGTTCAAATATCTTTTTCATATTATTTAGTAACTATCTTAGGGAAAGCCTCTGCAAGGTCGTTAAGAAAATCTTCTGATGGTTCGATTGAAACTACAAAAGTTTTACCCTCATCAGTAAATACCATTTTGTAAATTTTAGCACCTTCAGTCAAAGATGTATAATCTCTTTTTATGACTCCACTTTCATGCTCTGCATTATATAACGCTGGATCATCTGCTCTTGTAATCATGCGAATGTTCTCAATATTTATCATATGAAGAAGCTTTCTTCTATTGTCTCCTTTGATCCTTGCAATCTTAAATTCACTGCCAAAGAAAGTGTAATCAAAAGAAATCTCAGCATGATTAAAATTCAAAACATAGATAATGATAAAAATTGGTGTTCCTAGAAAAAAGTATGGCTGACCAAATAAAATAGCGGCAACAGCAAAAAGTATACCTATTGCAATCATAACCACCCCAAGAATTTTCTTCATAGGAGTGTCTGCTCTTTTTACAACACAAAGTTTTTCCATAATTAGTCTGCCTTTATTGAATCAATTATAAGTTTTACAACATTTAATGTAGCTGCCTGCAAATCAGCCATTGTGATTTTAAATCCATCAACTACTTCGTTATCGTTTATTGCCTTTAATATGTCATCCACATTCTCATAACAGCCTGGCATGATAAGATCATTTCCTGCATAAATACATCCAACGGCTGAAGCTATAGGATAAACTGGGATATTTGATGCAGTAAGTGATGGCTTATTTTCTGTGGTTGACCAGTCGGTCATAACAACACCTTCATATTCCCACTCATCGCGAAGTACTTCTGTGATAAGTCCTCTATGGTTAGCAGTATGAAGTCCATTTATGAGGTTATATGAAGTCATAAGAGCCTTTGGCTTAGCGGTCTTTACACAGATTTCAAATCCCTTAAGGTAGATTTCTCTAAGAACTCTCTCTGATACATGAGAGTTATTAAAGTAACGGTTATCTTCAAGGTTGTTAGCTGCAAAATGCTTAATGGTAACACTCTTTCCTGGATGAGCCTGAACACCTTTTGTAATAGCTGCTGCCATCACACCAGAAAGGTATGGGTCCTCACTATAATATTCAAAGTTACGTCCGCAAAGAGGATTACGATGAATATTTAGTGCAGGTGCAAGCCATGTATCAACCCTGTACTCTTCCATTTCCTGACCGATAACATCACCAAGGTCTTCTAACACCTTAGTATCCCAGGTCATTGCAAGGTTCCAGCCAATTGGGATAGCAGTGCAGAACTGGTAGTATGTCTTTCCTTCATGCTCAAATGACTGATTGATACGAACTCCGGCAGGACCATCCGCCATAACTATAGGGCGAAGACCTCTTGACTCACTGCAAATACTGCTAGTTTCTCCTGCAGCACCTGGAACAAGTTTTGCAAAAATTCCAAGAGGAGTATCTTCTCCCACTCTTGTTATTCCAACACAAAGTTCTGCCATTTCTTCAGCAGTAAGCTGTGATACAAAATCTTCTACAGTAGCTTTTCCTGAAATAACATCTTTTACTGTAACAAGATCATCCTTATCTGTACTTAAGAAAACATTATTCTCAGTATATACAATGTTCTTTGTCTCTATATCTGAAGCTGATACCGAAAGGCTAAAATTAGTCTCACCAATATTGTATTCACTGTTTGGTTCAAGCTCCTCATGATGCAAAACTCCGGCAAAAGCATTCTTGCATTTAGTCAGGGTAACTTTCTTATCAAGGGTAATCTTTACTTCTGGCACTGAAGTTTCAAGGCCGTTTCCAACAAATACTGTGTAATCGCCCTTATCAAGTATGCATGCGCTCTCTACATCATCATAGCTATATAAATCCTTAAGACTGAAAAGAAGCTCTACTTCAGTCTTTTCGCCTGGCATAAGCTCTTTGGTCTTTTTGAAACAGCAAAGCTCTCTTTTTGGCTGATGAAGCATTCTTGATGGCTTTGAAATATATGCCTGAACTACTTCCTTTCCTTTAAAGTCACCGGTATTTGTAACTTCAGCTTTAACAGTGATAACCATGCCGTCATTTGAAGCAGACAAAGTCTTAATATCAAATGTAGTGTATGAAAGACCATATCCAAATCCATACATTGGCTTTATATTAAAACTGTCAAAATATCTGTATCCTACATAGATACCTTCTGTATAGTATTCATCATCAATGTCCCCATTGTTATGAGAAAACTCTGCTGATGATGGATAATCATAGTAATCAACCGCCCAGGTATCAACCAGCTTACCTGAAGGAGTAACCTTTCCCGATAAAACATCACAAAGAGCATCACCAGAAGCGCTTCCAAGTTGTCCCATCAAAAGAATAGTTCCAACACCTTCAATGCTTCTTAACTTTCTTATATCAACAACTGCTCCTACATTTAAAACAACAACAAGGTTGCCATATGCTTTTCCCAAAGTCTCTATATCTTCTACTTCATCTACAGATAAAAGATAATCGCCTTCGTCTGCATGTCTGTCTGCACCCTCGCCGCTGTTTCTTGAGATAACATATATTGCAACATCTGCCTTATCTTTAGAAACATCATCTGAAGAAATCTTTGGTCCCTTTGGATGTTTAAATGGATTTTCAGCTCTAACTGTCCACTCTGAAAGAACGCCAATTTCATTCTTTACAAACTCTTCATAATTGATAACTGCCTGATCAAAAATCTTATCGTATTCTTCAAGATAAGACTTTGTAGTTACAGTAAATCCGCCATTTAAAAGGCCTTTTTCAATGCTAACAAACTCTCTTGAATTAACATCACCAGAGCCAGTACCACCTTTTACTGTGTGCCTTGCTCCCTTGCCATATAACGCAACTAAAGCGCCCTCCTTAAGTGGGAGAGTCTTATCGTGTTCGAGAAGAACTATACTGTCTGCTCCAGCCTTACGCGCAACTTCGGCATTTTTAATTTCTCTTTCTGTAATTTCGTTAGAAGTAGTTGTTAAATACATAATGTACGCCTCACTAGGTACTCATGAGAATTCTATCGTTGTCCAGTTCTTTTCCCGCACCAGATTTAAACGCCTCAAGAAGGTCATCTACGGTCATACTGCTTCGTTTTTCACCAGATACATCAAAAACAATATTTCCGTTATCCATCATTATGGTTCTGGATCCAAGGCTAAGTGCCTGATTCATGTTGTGTGTAACCATAAGACAAGTGATATTCTGCTCTTTAACTATCTTTTTAGTAATATCAAGAACTATCTCTGCTGTTGCAGGATCAAGTGCAGCTGTATGCTCATCCAAAAGCAAAAGTTTAGGAGTAACAAATGTAGCCATAAGAAGTGTAAGCGCCTGACGCTGACCACCTGATAAAAGACCAACTGGCTGCTTCATTCTATCTTCAAGCCCCATACCAAGCTCAGATAATTTTTCCCTAAACTTGGCTCTGTCCTTTGAATTTACCCTGCTAATCATCTTTCCAAAACCAGCTGAAGCTCTCAAATATGCAAGCGCCATATTCTCTTCTATTGTCATGTTTGGCGCAGTTCCTTTAAGAGGATCCTGGAAAAGATGTCCAATATAGCGGCTTCTTAAATGGTCTTTCTTAAAAGTAATATTCTCATTATCAAGATAGATATTTCCTTCGTCGCAGAAAAATGTTCCAACAATCGCATTAAACATTGTACTTTTTCCTGCACCATTTGAGCCAACTATTGTGACAAACTCACCCTCATCAAGATGAAGTGATAAATTTGATAAAGCTTTCTTTTCATTGACCGTACCAGGATTGAAGGTCTTTGAAATGTTATCTATGGTTAACATTATTTTGCCTCCTTTGCCTTAAGACGGTTTCTGTTTTCTATCTTTTGTTTTCTAAGTCCAATACTCTTTACGATATGTGGATAAGAAATTGCAACTGCAACTATAATTGCTGAAACAAGCTTTAACGCCTCAGCTGGAACTGAAAGTCTAAGTGCAATCGCAACAATAAATCTGTAGAGGACTGAACCAAATACTACACCTACAATTCTAACGACAAGACCACCTTTTGCGTTTTTTCCACCAACTAAAGTCTCGCCTATAATTAAACTTGCAAGTGCAATTGTTACCATACCTGTTCCGATATTTATATCAGCTGATTTCTGGTACTGTGCAATAAGGCATCCTGAAAGACCTGTGAGCGAATTTGAAAGACAAAGGCCTATTGTAATCATAACTCCTGGATTGATTGAAGATGATTTTACCATTGCTGGGTTATCGCCTGTAGCACGAATACTCATTCCAAGCCTGGTCTTTAAAAACCACTCAATCAAAGTTCCAATTATAATTATTACAATAAGCACTATACAAACCTTGTACCAGTCTCCTATTGTGGATGCAAATTTTGCTTTTGCCAAAGAAAAGATGGTATCACAGCCAAAAAGATTTATAACCGATGAAAATCCCATGACTGCAATATTCACTGTATAAAGTCCGGTGTTTACAATAATTCCGGCTAAAATTGACTCTACACCAAGTTTAGTCTGAAGAAGTGCTGTGATATAACCTGCACATGCACCCGTCACCATAGCAGCTATCATCGCCAAAAATGGATGTCCCATCATAGTGACTGTAGCTCCAACGGCGCATCCTAATGTAAAGCATCCGTCTGTTGTTAAATCTGCAATATTAAGTATCGAATAAGAAATAAAAAGCGCTAAGGCAACTAGGGCGTAAATACACCCCAGTTCCAAAGCGCTCTGAAAAATCGATACGGTAAAAATACTACCCATTAGTTATCAAATTCTTCCTTTGTGGTTGTCTCAACAACTTCTGCACACATATCCTTGAACATATCATATGAAAGTCCGATTGCTGCAGCAGTCTCAGTGTTAACAGTTGCGGTACCGTTGTCCATGATGCGAACCTTGGTCTCTGCTGGGTTAGCACCATTAAGAAGGATATCTGCTACCATTTCTGCAGTCTCCTGACCAAGTACAGAGTAATTTACACCGTATCCGCAGAATGCACCATTAAGAGCGAATGAATCAGCTCCGCAGTACTGTGCTACGCCTGCATCCATGAACTTCTCAAAAATTGCAAGCTCTGCAGTCATGATGGTGTTGTCGGTAGGAGTGAAAGTTGCCTGTACGCCCTCTGCGATAAGTGCGTCAGCTGCAAGCATTACTTCGTCATTGGTGGTACCAGTCTTTTCTACATACTCTACGCCCTTAGCATCAAGATATGCCTTTGCTTCAGCGATTGGCTTATCTGATGAATCCTGGCTCTTGTCATAAAGAAGACCTACCTTGGTAATTTCTGGATTTGCAGCAAACATAAGGTCCATAACAGCGTTAGTGTTAAGAGCATCAGATGTTCCTGTGATGTTTGAACCAGGTGCATCGTTTGATGCTACAAGACCTGCGCCCTCTGGATCAGAAACAGCTGAGAATACAACTGGAATCTGGTTATCTTCAGTAGCTGACTGGCAGATAAGTGCGGTAGGAGTTGCAATTGGTACAAGGATATCAACTTCATCATTGATAAGCTCAGTTACAATCTGGTTAAGAGTAGTTGCATCTGCCTGACCATTGAAGTAGTAATCCTGATAGTTGAAGGTTACGCCCTGTGCTGCACCGATTTCATCAAGCTTTGACTCTACGTTTGCAACAATCTGGTTAAGTGAAGCATCGTCTACATACTGGATTATACCAACCTTGTAAACTGCTCCATCTGCTGCTACGTCAGCGTTTTCTTCTTCGGTAGCTTCAGTGGTTTCTGTGGTAGTTGTGCTTTCAGTTGTAACTGAAACATTTGCGCCACAACCAGCTAATGCAGAAACTGCACAAATAGCTGTCATGACAACTGCTAAAAATTTCTTTTTCATTTCTTTTCTCTCCATTTTCTTTTCTGTATAAAAATACTGCAATATCATAGCACATTTGCCTTAAAATAACTATGTTTTTAAGTGGAAAAAGCGCTACAAAAGTGCATAAAAAAAGACCGCCGAAGCGGTCCTAATTTTATAAAGTTGCAAGAACTTCAATTGCATTTTCAGGAATAATCTTTTCTCCAAATTCCTTAACATGTGCAATTGCTATTTCGCTTTCTGTACCGAACATATAATACTCAACTACTGCTGGCTGAATTTCATCGCTCTGTATTCCGGCCAGGAAGGTATCAACTATAAGATAAAACATACCTTCATGCTTATACAGGGTAGATGTAAGAGCTGGGAATCCAAGAAGTCTTTGCGCTGATGAAATAACATCATCCATAGACTCAAAAGCGATAACTGCTTCATAAGGATTACCCTTCTTTTCAGGAAGTGCTCTGTGAACCTTTTCCTCATTATTCGCCTGCTGCTTAGCTGGAGGCTTAGGCGCATTCTGCACTAACTGATCTTTTAGCATATTCAAAAAGCCCGCAACACCAAGATCCTCATTTGAGATAGTGAGGACAACAGACGAATCTGCCATAAGAGCAACCTGAACAGAGAATGCTGAACCATTGCATTCAAAACCAATCTCTTCACGGGCTCTATCTAAGATATCGCGAATAAATTCTTCAGTTTTAGCATGGTCATGAGTAAAGTCATCGACCTGCATTCCGCTCTCCCACATTTCCTCAGAAGAAACGATGCATCGAAGCTCATGACGTCCAACTTTTTTAAACTTCATAAATATACCCTTTTCTAGTAGTAATTATTTTACTATAGGAAAAGCCTTTTTGTCAAAAATCAGCAATGCATTTAAGCCTTTTTTACTATAGATGGGTCTACAGTAAGCTCTCCTGCTTTCTTTAAGGCAAACTTTGTAACCATAGGTCCAATGAGCTCATAGATTATGATACCGCATAAAACCACAGTCTTTATTGTCTGTCCATACTCTGGAAATGCTGACTGTGCCAAAGTTGCAAGACCAATCGCTACACCTTCCTGTGGGATAAGGGTAAGTCCCATCCACTTTTTAACAGTAGGTTCACACTTGCAGACCGTCGCACCAAGATACGCTCCGAGCGACTTTCCGACCACTCTAAACACAACGTAAATAACGCCTATAACTCCAAGAGTTGGAATAATTCTTATGTTTAATGAAGCTCCTGACAGAATAAAGAAAACCATATAAATCGGTGGTGTAAGTCTGTCTACTGGCTCAAATATTTTATCTGAAACTGCACTTGTATTTGCAAATATCGCACCAAGCATCATACATGCAAGAAGTGTTGAAAGCCCCCACTTGTCACAAAGTGAAAGACAGATAAAAAGCATTGTTAAAGTACATGCCAAACGGTTTCCTCTTCCTGTAAAAAGCTTACAAAGCAAAGATAAAATGAAACCTAAAAGGCCGCCAAACAAAAGACTTACAACAATCTCTATAAATGGCTTTGCTATTGATAATGCCATATTATCGCCAACACCGCCGCTGACAAGCTTTGCTATCGCAAGAGAAATACCATAGCAGATAAGAGCAACCGCATCATCAATTGCAACAACAGGCAAAAGTGTGTTGGTCAAAGGACCACGACATTTATACTGCTTAACTACCATCATAGTTGAAGCCGCTGCTGTAGCTGATGCAATAGCACCAATACAAAGTGCCATAGGAACTTCTGTGCCAATAGAAAGCAGAATAATATCAACAAGCAGGGTAGCTGTTAAGCCTTCCATAATTCCGATAATAACCGGAGCCTTACCAACTCGCTTTAAGAACTTCCACTCAAACTCTGCACCGATTGTAAAGGCAATAAAAACCAAGGCAACATCAGTAACTATCGAGAACTTATCAAGATATTCCTGATGCAAAAAATTAAAGCAGTATGGTCCTACTAAAATACCAAGCACCAAATAACCGGTAACATTTGGAAGTCTACTTACTTTTGCAAGCTTTGAGCCTGCCAAAGCGGTAGCCAGGGCCAATGCCACATACAGTAAATCAAAAGTTTCCATCAGCCGCCAAAGCCCTCTACAAAGCTAATTGGAACAGCAAACATAATTCCTGTGTCAGGCTTATTAAGGTCGCCTACCTTCTTTCTTATAACTGTTCTTGCAACCTCAAGTTCATCATCAGTAAGAACAAAGAGCATTGTTTTTGAGTCTTCTCTAATATATTCATTGTGAAAACTTCTTCTAAGTATTCCGTAAGCTGGAGCATCCTCCATATTCTCAAGAACACCTGCCATACCGGTACTATTTAAAATGGTACCACCAGGAATACCTGCTTCAGCCAACGCCTCAATAAGATCATTGACAAGCTCAACATGCTTAATAATTAAGACTAAAAGTTCCATAAATTCCTCCTAAAACATAGAAAGCCAGGCATCAGCCTGGCCAGTGCAGGAGATGGGACTTGAACCCACACGTAGTTGCCCACGGCAGATTTTGAGTCTGCTGCGTCTGCCATTCCGCCACTCCTGCATATAAGCCTCTTTAGAGGCTTGTATTAATTTATCATATTTGAACTAAGTGTTCAAGTAAAGGTCACACTTATTTCACATTAAGCTTGTCAAAAATTGGGAAGCAGTCAAATGTTTTAAAGTAGTCTGCGATAGTCTCGCCACGACGAATCATCTGAACACTGCCATCCTCTTTAAGAAGAAGCTCTGCATGCTTAAGCTTTCCATTGTAGTTATAACCCATTGAGTAACCATGAGCTCCTACATCATGGATTGCAAGGTAATCTCCCATCTCAATCTTTGGAAGCTTTCTATCTACTGCAAACTTATCGCAGTTCTCGCAAAGTGAACCAGTTACATCGTAAGTTTCAGTGCAAGGTGCATCTTCTTTTCCAAGAACAGTAATATGATGGTATGAACCATAAATAGCTGGTCTCATAAGATCTACAGCACATGCATCAACACCGATATATTCCTTATAGATATGCTTTTCATGAATAGCCTTTGTGATAAGAAGATCATGAGGGCCTGTCATAAAACGTCCCATTTCAGTAAAGATCTTTACATTGCCAAGGCCTGCTGGAACTAAAATCTCATCATATACCTTGTGTACACCCTCACCAATAATCTTAATATCATTAGCCTGCTGCTCTGGCTTATAGTCAATACCAACACCACCTGAAAGGTTAATGAATGAAATCTCGATACCGGTCTTCTCCTTAAGCTCTACTACAAGCTCAAAAAGTGTACGTGCAAGAGTTGGATAATAATCATTTGTAACAGTATTTGAAACAAGGAATGAGTGAATACCAAATACCTTAGCACCCTTGTCTCTTAAAATCTGCATACCTTCAAAAAGCTGATCTTTAGTAAAACCATACTTTGCATCCTGAGGATTATCCATGATGCCATTTGAAACCTCATAAATTCCGCCTGGGTTAAAACGGCAGCTGATTTTCTCTGGGATATGACCAATTGTATCCTCTAAAAACTGGATATGGGTAAAGTCATCAAGGTTGATAGTTGCACCAAGTTTATCAGCCAAAACAAATTCTTCTGCTGGGGTATCATTTGATGAAAACATGATTTCATCACCAGTAATACCACATGCATCAGATAAAATAAGCTCTGCTGATGATGCACAGTCACAGCCAATTCCATACTCATTAAAAAGCTTTAAAATAAATGGATTAGGACATGCCTTTACTGCAAAATATTCTTTATATCCTGGATTCCATGCGAAAGCATCTCTTACAGCCTGTGCTTTTTCGCGAAGTCCCTTTTCATCATAAAGATGGAATGGAGTTGGAAATTCTTTAACAATATTTTCAATCTGTTCTTTTGTTACAAAAGGTGTCTTTTTCATAATATCCTCCAATGCACAAATACTGAAATATGATAGAAAATTTATAATCAGAAATCAAGTAAAAAACGAAAATCAAATAAAAAACCCACCTCTTTCGAGATGGGTTCGAGCTACTAACCGGAATTGAACCGGTGACCTCATCCTTACCAAGGATGCGCTCTA
>JAKSSE010000038.1 GCA_024403255.1 Lachnospiraceae bacterium | reverse complement strand
GCGGACAAACGGTTTTCAAGACCGCCTCGTTATGACCACTTCGATACCTCTGCATTTAGTCATCTCATTGACGCAAGTGAAATATTATCATCCCACCCTCATATTGTCAACAAGAAATTTCAATATTTTTAAACTTTTTTATTTTTTTCGTTTTTCTCTCTTATCAAGAATAACTTCTGCCAAATACAAATCCTCAGGTGTGGTCACTTTTATATTCTCTGGAGAACCAGGTACAAAGAATGATCTTTGCTCCCCATAGACTTCAAGAACCATTACATCATCTGTCATCTCCGGACCAGATATGTCTGCCTTCATATTGTCAAATGCCATTTTGATAAGTTCATATTCAAAAGACTGTGGTGTCTGCATTGCATGAAGATCACTTCTGTCCATTGACTTATCATACCATCCTGCATCTGTAACTTTTCTTATTGTATTTGTAACTGGTACAGCAAGAGCAACCGCCGACTTTGCTTCAACCGACTGAATCATTTCATTTATAAGTTCAGGTGTGATAAGACATCTTGCTCCATCATGAATATGAACGTAATCTGTTCCTTCGCTTGCTCTGATACCACACATTACTGATGCAGATCTTGTAGCTCCTCCGGATACAACCTGTTTTACTTTAGCGAATCCATATTCATCCACTATTTCTTTTTGTACTTTTTCTACATCCTTTGGTCCAACAACAAGTACAACTTCATCTATCTTGGAACACTCAAACGCCATAAGCGTATGACATATAAGTGGAATTCCTTTTAACTCTATATACTGTTTTGCTACATCTGCTTTCATTCTGCTGCCAATTCCTGCAGAAAGAACGATTGCTGTGTGTTTCATTATCTTTCCCCCAATTTAAGTGCAGGCACTGCGTTTAGATCAAGTCCCGCAAAATTTTTAGCCATGTATTCATGATACCCAGCTGCTGCAATCATCACCCCATTATCTGTGCACAGTATTGGCGATGGTTTATAAAATGGTATACCGCATTCATCACAGACCTTTTGAAGTCTATCTCTTAATGCACCATTCGACGCCACTCCACCTGCAACTGCAAAAGCCTTTGGCTTATATTCCTCTATTGCTGCTTTTGCGTGATCTGCTAAAACGCCAGTTACGGCATCCTGAAAACATGCAGCTATATCTTCAGGAACAACCTCGATATTTTGCATATTACACTGATTGATATAATTTAAAACAGCTGATTTAAGTCCACTAAAGCTAAAATCGTAAACAGACCCTGCAACTTTTGCTTTAGGAAACTCTATCGCTTCATGATTTCCATTAAGGGCAGCTTTTTCAAGTTTAGGGCCACCTGGATAACCAAGACCTATAGCCCTTGCTACCTTATCAAAAGCTTCACCCGCCGCATCATCTCTTGTCTTCCCCAGAACTTCATAGTCCCTATAGTCATGAACCATAACAAGATGCGTATGTCCGCCTGAAACAACAAGACATAAAAAAGGTGGTTCTAACTCTTTATTTTCTATAAAATTCGCACAGATATGTCCTTCGATATGATGAACAGGAACCAGAGGTATCTTTGATGCAAAGCTTAATGACTTTGCAAAGGAAACTCCAACAAGTAGTGGGCCAACAAGACCTGGACCATAGGTTACTGCTATTGCATCAATATCTGATAAAGAACATTTTGCATCGCTAAGTGCTTTATCCACCACCTGGCTGATTCTTTCCACATGCTTTCTTGAAGCAATTTCTGGAACAACGCCCCCGTATAAAGTATGAATATCTATTTGAGATGAAATCACATTCGACAAAACAAGACGGCCGTCCTCTACCACAGATGCCGCCGTCTCATCACATGAACTTTCAATTCCTAAAATCTTTACGCTCACTCTTCTTCAGGTTCCTTTAACTTCCATGCAAGAATCTTCCAGTTACCTTGTTTATCCTTGCGAAGTACAAACTTTTCATAGGTGCGAGAAAAATCTGTACCCTCCTTGCAAAAATAATATGTATCTGCATATGCACACTGATGACCTTTTACCACCTTGTACACAACATCATTACTGTCTGAAACAGATGATGAAACTATCGTCTTTGGAATGTCTTTATATGTAGCAATCTCATAACGAAGATCCGCAAGATATGCATCTTCTGGATTAAGCTCTAAAAGTTCCTCATCCATAAGCTGTCTTGCCATAGTTGCAAGACCTAAAAACTGCTCTTCATCATATTCTTCATTATAGTAAGCAGTGATTATACGATTATAGTTTTTAAGAACCTCACGAGGAGTGGCTGGATAGTCTGCCTCAAAGTCTTTATCAAGTATTTTCTCAACTTCTGTTTTTTCGACAACAGTATCCTCCACAGAAAGACCTTTCCTGTGGTTTAAGTAATAGTAATAGCCAACTATAATTGCTACTAATATTATTCCTATGAAGATGTAGCGAAATGCTTTCTTCAAATCCTATTCCTTATCAAAATCCAACTCTACAAATTTACCATCTTCTCCCAAATGAGAATTAGGGAAAATTTTTCTTACTTCATCCATATACTGCTTTGGCTTATATAATGAAGGAGAAAAATGGGTAAGCCACATTTCCTTTACGTTTGCCTTAGCCGCAAGACGAGCTGCATCATAAAACATCATATGCTTTTTCTTTTTAGCATCGTCCTCTTTATCAAGTTCTCCGTACATTCCTTCACAGATAAACAAATCTGACTCTTCTGCCATGTCTGCTATTACATCGACCGGCCTTGAATCTGTACAGTATGTCACCTTAAGTCCACGTCTTGCCGGTCCCATAACCATATCAGGAGTATAAGTTTTTCCTTCTATTTCAACATCGTTTCCCTTCTGTAAAGGATTCCATGCCGAAAGAGGTATTCCAAGCTCTTTTGCCCTATCAGCATTGAACTTGCCAGCGCGTTTTATTTCTATGCTATAGCCGTAACATAAAACTTTGTGATCAACTTTAAAAGCAGTAATGTTATATCCATTTATTTCAAACTGCTGAACATCCTCAGTCAGTTCAATAAACTTTATTTCAAAAGGAAGCTCTGGTGCAATTACTCTAAGGCAACTTACTACCCTTTCAAGCCCTTTTGGTCCAACCATGGTAACAGGCTCAGTACGATCTGCGTTCCCCATAGACAAAAGCAAGCCAGGAAGTCCGCTTATATGATCCGCATGATAGTGGGTGAACATGATTACATCCAAAGGATTAACTGATATACCAGCCTCTTTTATTGCTATCTGTGTACCTTCTCCACTGTCAATCAAAAGATTGCTGCCATTGTATCGCAGCATCAAGGCTGTAAGCCATCTTTTAGGGAGGGGCATCATTCCTGCTGTGCCCAGTAAGCAAACATCAAGCATTAACTATCCTTTTCATTAGTATTGCGTCCTCTTTTGGATTGTGATAAAAATTTGGACGCTGACCAACTATTTCAAAACCACACTTTTCATATAGTTTTCTTGCCGGTTCATTAGAAAAACGAACCTCTAAATTTATTTCTTCTATATATAAGGAAGATTTTTGACTAATATCTAATACTTCCTCTATTAAACCTTCTGCAATACCCCGTCTTCTAAAATCAGGAGCAACCGCTATAGTAACTATCTCACTTTCTCCCGAAGCTGTATATAATACCAAATATCCAAATATCTGATTTGACACCTCATCGACAGCTATGAGCATTAGAATCGTCCCATCTTCTTTTGCCAAAGAATCTTCAAAATCAGCGTAGGTCCATGGCTCAGGATTGGATACTTTTTCAATACGAGCCACTTCTTCCAAGTCTGAAACATTCATCTGGCGAATAATCATAGACCTTTTTCTGCCCTTTCTCTTTCTGCCTGGGAAACTCTTAAATAGTTCAAACGAAGCTCGTCACCCTGTTTAAGCTCACCTTTATCAAACTTGTCTTTTGCTGCGCGAAGTACGCTACTTGCCGACTGACGGTTCTGCCCCGGCTTTGCAAACGAAAAAGGTACCGTGCAAAGTTTTTCTATATCTTCTTTAAAAACAGGAACTCCATCGCCTAAAAACAAAGCGTTCTTTCCGTAAGCATTTACTTTTTCAATAAAATCTTCTATTGCAAGTGCATCCTGTGCGATTACTTCTTTTGCCACAGTGTCAAACTCATAACCTGCAGCATAGGTCTGTTTTCTTCTTGCATCTAAGATTGGGCATACCACTTTTTCTGATTCACAGCAGGAATAAGCCAGCCCTTCAAGTGTCGATATTTCAATAACTGGTTTATCAAGTGCCATTGCAAGCCCTTTTACTGCAGCTGCACCGATACGAAGCCCTGTAAAACTTCCCGGGCCTACAGCTACTGCAATAGCATCTATAGTAGAAAGATCAAGCTCAAGTGCCTTGGTAAGCTCATCAAGCATTGGCATGAGGGTCTGAGAATGAGTCTTCTTATAATTAAGCGTATATTCTCCTATTAAAATGTCATCTTCCATAACAGCAACCGATGCTACCATTCCAGAAGTATCTATTCCGAGAAGTTTCATCAAATTCCCTCTATATCAATTATGCGTCCCATGTAATTATCTGGGTCACGATCAATTCTAATTACTACAGCATCGTCAGGCATTATGTCTTCGATAAGGTTCGCCCACTCAACAATAGACACCCCTTCCCCATAAAAACAATCCTCGTATCCAATTTCTTCCATCTCATCAGGATCGCCTATACGATATGCATCAAAGTGGTAAAGAGGCATAACTCCATCTTCATAATCTTTACGAATAGTGAATGTAGGTGATGAAACATCTTCACTTATCCCTAAAGCCTCAGCAAAAGCGGCCGTAAACAATGTCTTACCTGCACCAAGATCACCTATAAGTGAAATAACAGTGCCTGGTTTTACTTTTTTTGCAATCTCTTTTGCAAGATTTTGGGTTTCCTCTACGGAAGCACTCTTTACTATCATAAATTCTTTATTTTCAATCTGAACGACTCAACTTTTTCATTGAGTGATTTAACTATTTCTTCTTTTTTATCTTCAATCTGAACACGTGGAATGATATACGCATTTACTCTTGATCCAAAAATAAACATGTACTCTTTATTGCAGGTCACTTTGTAAACAACATTCCATGGAAGAAGTCCTGTTTCTTCACCCGCAGTAATATTTATGCCCTCATCATTAAAAACATAATGCATAGGAGCCTGAAAAGCTTTGGTTCTTTTAAACTGGGCTCTCGACTGAACAAATAAAGTCACAGGAACATAAAGTGCAAATATAACGGCAAAAGCCAAATACAAAAGCGAATATGTCATTGGAACCTGACCAAATTTTGTTATATACATGGCAAGTGCGACCAAAGAAAGGACGATTGAAGCCCAGCCCTGAGTCCCATGAAAAGCGTTATATAACTGAAATCTGTATAAATCTTTCTCTGTAATTTGAATGTCAAATTCTACCTGCATTTTTCCACCTTTGCATAATTACCCATAATCTATAGAATTATAACACAACATCTTGTGATTTGGAATAAAAAAGTCCTCTCCCTTATGATAAGGAGAGGACTTTTTTAATCTTTTATTTTTTACTTATTTCCATGAAGAATTGGGCTAAGTGGCTTATATATAAGCATTGTTATAACGCTGCAGACTGCACCCTTTACGAAGGTAAATGGAGCATTAAATACGATAAGACACTGGAGTATATTTTTTACGCTTGGAAGAATTGCCTGATATGCGGCTACAATTACTTCCTGTGGCATAAAGTTATAATATACAGGATATGTAATAAATACATTTACCGGAATACTTAATACGCCCATTGCAACAGCTCCTACTGCAGTTCCGATTATTGCATTTTTCTTATTCTTCTTATTCTTGTATACAAGACCAGCTGGAACTACAAGGCAAACACCCAAAAGGAAATTTGAAAGCTCGCCAACTCCTCCAGTTGTTGTAATTGTAAGATGAAGAAGATTCTTTATTAAGCAAACACATACTCCACTAAGTGGACCGTAAGCAAATGTCGCAATAAGCGCTGGGAGTTCTGACACATCCATCTTAATAAAGCTTGGCATGATTGGAATCGAAAAGTCAAGGAACATAAGTATAAATGCTATTGCTGAAAGCATTCCTGTTACAGCAACAAATCTCACATGTGTTACTCCATCTTTTCTTTTTGAATAGGTTTTAGTTGTGTTGGACATCTTGTCCTCCTTTCCATTGGCTCGGGAAAGGAAGTAGTGCAAAACAAAAATCCCCGCACTAAAATATAGTACGGGGCATAATTTCACTAAGCACTTTCTTCTCTCATCCGGACTATACCGTCGGTGTCAGAATCTCACTGACTCAGCTTTCGCTCACGGACTTCGCTTTCGCGTCACCGTCGGTGGGGAATTTCGCCCCGCCCCGAAGAATTAATTTTCTACAATGGATACTATAATATTGTTATCCCAATTTTTCAAGTCAAAATTGACTTTTTTGTCTAATATTTATACAATAACAAAGTTTTAACAACTAAATAAAGGAGATAACAATGAAAAAAACATTATTTGTTATTCTTATGGGTGTTTTCTCTTTGACTCTTTTTAGCGGATGCTGCCGTGAGCACCAGTGGACAGATGCCACCTGCGATGCCCCACGAACATGTTCCGAATGTGGAAAGACCGAAGGAGAAAAACTTGAACACCAATGGACTGATGTTACATGTTCTGCTCCTAAAACCTGCAAGCTCTGCGGAACTACCGAAGGAGAAGCTCTCCCTCACACTGAAGGAACACCAGCAAATTACCAGTCAGGACCAATTTGCTCGGTATGTGGTCAGGAGATGGGCGAAAAACTTCCTGCAGACTTTGAATCTGAAGCTATTCCTGGGCAGTTTATGGAACTTGGCGTACCTGTTAGCTATGTAACTGGTTGCTACTCAGATCCAACAATGGTAACTATAGGAAAAGCCACCGTCACGGAATACGAACGATTCGATTCCAACGAGGATTTTGAAGCTTTCGATGGTTATGAGTGGATTAAAATGTCTTTTGAAATTCTTTTTGATGACGATAATGCTCAGCAGTTCGGATATATGGTTGGACCAGCAGAGTGCAGCTACTATGATATAAAGAATTTCGATGACTCATGTACCTACGACGAAGATACTGGTGTTAGCACGTATAGTGTAAACTTTAATGGTCAGGAATTTAGTGATTGCCACGATGTTTGGGGTGACTGGACAACAGAAGGCTGGCAGGATGATGGCGATGGAACCTACTCTTTAATTACAACCTGCACAAACTACACTCTGGTCCCTAAGGGATATGATGGAATTGTCTACGGACTTTACAACAGGCAGATCACCTGGAATGAGGGAATGTATATAAACGATGTAGCAAACGATGATACCTTATTTTTCAGATGTAATTAAGGCATAAAAAAAGCTCTTAGCAAATGCTAAGAGCTTTTTTGTATGAGTTATAATTATGCTTCCTCAATCTTGAAAAACTGAGTCTCACTATTGAGCTCGTTAGCCATTTCCTTAAGGCTTGCTGCTGACTGAGCAAGAAGGTTAATGGTCGCATTAAGTTCCTGCATAGAAGCTGTAGTCTGCTGGGTTGAAGCTGCATTCTCTTCTGAGATAGCTGAAAGGTTAGATACAACATCAACAACCTGGCTTCTAGCAGAATCACAATCAAGAGCCTGACCGTTGATGGTGTCTGTGCCCCCACGAGAAGTCACGATACCCTGAGATACATCTGAGAAACGATCCTTGGTCTCGTTGAGTTTCTCCTGAGTCTCTTTAAGTCTAACCATAACGTTTTCCATAACCTTGATAGAATTCTCTGAATCCTGAGCAAGAACGTTAATGATTTCACCGATAGTATTTGCTGACTTATTAGACTCTTCTGAAAGATTCTGGATTTCAGTCGCAACAACTGCGAAACCTCTTCCTGCCTCACCTGCTCTTGCGGCCTCAATTGAAGCATTAAGTGAAAGGAGGTTAGTCTGTGAAGCGATGTTTACAATAAGATTAAGTGCTTCTGAAATTTTCTTAACTGACTCATCTGTTGCCTGTACATTCTTCTGAACCTCAACGATAGCTTCAACAGTCATATCGTTAGACTCTGAAAGCTCTTTGATGATTCGCTCTGAATCCTCGCCAGCCTTCTGCATCTCAAGTGAAGTCTCATTAAGAGTTTTAATATTTCCAACTATTTCTTCGATGAGGCTACCCATCTCTGAAACTCTTTCTGCAGCAGTCTCAACATCCTCAGCCTGTGAAACTGAACCGCGTGAAATATCATCTACTGCACTAGCAATCTCATCAGCTGAAGCAGATGTCTGTCCAGCCATAGACTCAAGTTCCTCACCAGAGGTGTTTACACCGTTTGCTGAATTCTGAATGTTACTAATGATTTCACGCATACGCTTGATGAAATTCTGAATATCACGTCCAACAGCACCAAGCTCATCCTTACGTGAAAGAATCTTTCTATCAACCTTAGTTGTAAGATCACCAGCTGAAAGTTTGCCTACAACTTCCTGGGTTGATCTGATAGCTGAAATTATTCCATTTGAAATAAAGATTGCAATAAGACAAGCTGCAAGAACAAATACTACAGCGATAACAATAATAATTCTTGAAGCGCTGGAAATTTTTGCATCAACACCTGCCTTAGGTGAGCCTGCAAATACCATACCAACAACTGAACCATCTGGATTGGTGAGTGGAATATAGTATGCATAGTAATCTTTATTGTTGATAACAACATCGCTTGACTCATACTCGGATCCACCAAGAACTGCTTTTGACACTGCATCGCCTGCAGTTGTTCCGATAATACGCTCACCAGTAGTAGCATCACGAAGTGAAGTTGCATAACGTACATTTCCATAGAATACTGTAACGTCTGCCTCTACACCCTTAACGAAATCGTCAACTTCCTCCATATGCTGAGAGATATTAAAATCGCCCTTCATAAGTTCGTTGTTTTCATTAATTGAGAAGTCGCCTTCTGCCATGCAGTCAAATCCTGCTCTTGCAGCAACACAAGTCTGCTTAAGTCCGCTTAAGACTTCTTCTTCCATACCCTTATCCATCTTATTTACTGATAAGATAGCAAGAACAACTCCGATGATAAGCGCTGGTAAAATAGCGATACCAAGGAGAGTCCATCTGATACTTACAACCTTATTGTCTTTCATAGTCTCCTCCATAAAATACACACAAAATACGTATGTGTATATTTTAATTGATAGCCTCTTTTTTTACAAGTTTTTTGCCTACTTTTAAACTAGGAATAAAGTAACGATTTACATCAAAATAATCTTACTTAACTACCTATTCTTTTCTTTTAATATCTGATAGAATTTCATCAGTATTTTAGTAAAAATATTTACAGGAGGTCTTATGAACTACGGTTATTTTGATGAAAAAAACAAAGAATACATTATAACAAAACCTGATACACCTTCTGCCTGGGCAAATTACTTGGGAGACCCAGAGTACGGTGCTATTATTTCAAATAATGCCGGCGGATACAGCTTTGTAAAAAGTGGTGCTAACGGCCGTATTTTAAGATACCGCTTCAACGGTGTTGCCCTTGATACTCCAGGTCGTTATTTATATCTTCGCGATTTAGAGGACGGTGAATACTGGTCAGGCTCATGGGCACCAGTTTGTAAGCCACTTGATACTTTCAAAAGTGAGTGTCGTCACGGAACTGCATACACTGTCATCTCTTCTTTATATAAAGGAATAAAGAGTGAAGTTTCATATTATGTTCCACTTGGAAAAACTTACGAAGTATGGGCAGCCAAAGTAACAAACGAGGATTCTAAACCTAGAAAAATTTCTGCAACAGGTTACTGCGAGTTCGTTAACGAAAACAATTATGAACAGGACCAGGTTAATCTTCAGTACACCCTTTTTATCACTCACACCTATAAGAGAGATAAATTTATCGTTCAAAAGCAAAATGAGCCTCAAAAATTCGATCATCTCGACAGATTTTTAGGTCTTGCCGGTGCTCCTATTGATAATTTCTGTGGTGACAGAGATAAATTTGTTGGTCCATACAGAAGTTATTCAAATCCAATTGGTGCTGAGCAGGGACTTAAGGGCGACCTTAACTACAACGGTAACTCATGTGGTGCGTTAGAGACAATCTTAGAGCTTGCTCCTGGTGAAACCAAAACTCTTACCTACATTGTAGGTCAGCACAATGAAAAGGATGCTTTAGAAATCATCAATAGATACGAAGATGCATCTGTTGTAGAAAAAGAGCTTGATGAGCTCAAGTCATTCTGGCACGCAAAATTAAATAATCTTCAGGTTCATACTCCAGATCCTGATTTCAACAATATGGTAAACACATGGAATGCATACAACTGCTTTATCACATTCATCTGGTCAAGAGCAGCATCGTTCCAGTACTGTGGTCTTCGAAACGGATTTGGTTACAGAGACACCGTCCAGGATATTCAGGGTATTATCCACCTTGCTCCTGAAATGGCTAAAAAGCAGATTACTTTTATGCTTTCAGCTCAGGTTACAAATGGTGCCGGTCTTCCACTTGTTAAGTATGACCACAAGCCAGGTCAGGAAAACCATCCAGACGAAAATGATGAAAATTCTGTTTACGCTAAACAGACTGGACATCCATCCTACAGGGCAGATGATGCGCTTTGGCTTTTCCCTACTGTTTATAAGTACATTTCTGAAAGCGGAGATATCGCATATCTTGATGAAGAAATCCTTTATGCAAACGATGGCGAAAAGGGTACTGTTTACGACCACTTAAAGAGAGCTATTGATTTTTCAATGACACATCTTGGAAATCACGGTATGCCTGCTGGCCTACACGCTGACTGGAATGACTGTCTTCGCCTTGGTAAAAAGGGCGAGTCAACATTCGTAGCATTCCAGCTTGTATATGCTATCAAGATTTTAAAAGTCTACGCTGTTGATCGCGGCGATGAGAGTTATGTAAACTATCTCGATGAAACTTTAGCTAAGCTCGAAAAAATACTCGACGCTTGCTGGAATGAGGACAGATTCATCCGCGGATACATGGAAAACGGAACCGTTATCGGTGACAGAAAAGATCCAGAAGCTTCAATGTGGCTTAATCCACAGAGCTGGTCAATCATTTCAGGTTATGCATCAAAAGAGCAGGCCGAAAAAGCAATGGATTCTGTAGAAAGAGAACTTAACACTCCTTACGGAGCAATGGTTATGTATCCACCATATGAAAACCATGCTTTTGATGGTGCATTAATGCACTGCTTCAATAAGTGCACAAAGGAAAATGCAGGTATTTTCTCTCAGCCTCAGGGATGGCTTATTTTAGCAGAGTCAAAGCTTGGTCAGGGAAACAGAGCCTACAAGTACTGGAAGGAAGCAGCCCCTGCCGCTTACAACGACAGAGCAGAGCACAGAGTGCTTGAACCATATGTATATGGTCAGTTTGTAGAAGGTAAGGATTCTCCATTTGCAGGACGTGCTCATGTTCACTGGCTCACAGGAACAGCAAGCACCGTAATGGTTGGTACAACCGAAGGTATTCTTGGACTTAATCCTGAATCAAAAGGTATTGTTATCGATCCATCTATTCCTTCAGAGTGGAAAGAGTATACATTCGAAAAGAACTTCCGTGGAAAGAAACTGAACGTCAAAGTTTCAAATCCTGATGGTGTTGAGCACGGAGTAAAAACAGTAACCGTTAATGGTTCTAAGATCGATGGAAAGCTTATACTTGCAGACACCCTAAAGGATGTAAACGAAATCGAAATCGTCATGGGCTAAAAGCTATCGCCTAATACTAAAAAGACAATATATGAAAAAAAGGGAACCCGTAAATGGGTTCCCTTTTTAGAGGAAAAGAATTGAAAAGAAATTATTTGATGTTCTCGTTTTTCTTACTAATAATATCGAATACTACTGCGAAAAGGAGAACTAAACCTTTTACTACTCTCTGTAAGTCAGCATCCCAACCTGCAAGAGACATACCAAGGTTAATTACACCGATAAGTGTAGCACCAACAATCATTCCGAATACATTACCAGATCCACCGTAAGCTGATACACCACCTACAACGCAAGCTGCGATAGCGTCCATCTCATAGTAGTTTCCGGTATAAGCATTAGCTGCCTGGAATCTTGATACAACGATGTATGAAGAAACAGCAGTAAGGAATGCCATGTTAAGGTAAGCAAAGAACATAATCTTCTTGGTATCAACACCTGAAAGTCTGGTTGCTTCAGCGTTTCCACCAATAGTGTAGAAATATCTACCAAATACTGTTCTACTTGTAATGAAGTTATAAATAAGTACAACTAATGCAACCCAAAGAAGGGTAACAGGAATACCACCTGCTTTTGAAAGCTTTAAGGTAAAGAGTAATACTACTGCTACAGATAAAACTGACTTAACAATTACTGCAACAAGTGAATCAGCCTCATAACCCTTCTTAAGCTTCTTAGCACGAGAGGTGAAGTTAAGTACTACGATAACTACACATACAACAATACCAACGATGATACAGAAGGTATTGGTTACACCAAGCTTGGTGCTGAAAATCTTTCCAGAAAAGATATTAAGGAAAGATTCTGGGAATGGAGCAAGACTTCCTGTTGAACTGTTATCACTAAGAATCTTGGTTCCTAAACCTCTAAATGCAAGGTATCCAGCAAGAGTTGCAATCCATGGTGGTACATTTACATAAGCGATAAGATATCCAAGTACACAACCATAAACTATACCGATGGCAAGCATAATCAAAATAGCAGCTACAGGATTCATTCCCTTTACTACCATAAGCACACCACCTACTGCGCCAAGGAAACATACAAATGATCCACAAGACAAATCGATGTTACCACCTGTTAACATACACATAAGCATACCAGTCGCAAGAATGTATACGTATGCGTTCTGTGTTATAAGTGCATTAAACTGAAGTGGCTGAAACATCTGTCCTTTGGTCAGTATCGAGAAAAACAAGAATACAAGGACAAGGACTATCAGCATTGCATTTTTCTTTAAAATATCTAAATATTTGTTCATTTTATCCTCCTCCCCTTACTTTTTCTTCTTGTTAGACAATACGTCAAAGATAATAGCAAAGAGTAATACAAGACCCTTTACAACCTTCTGGTAGTTAGCGTCCATTCCGGCAATACTCATACCCTGGTTGATAACACCCATAAGTACAGCACCGATGATTACTCCAAATACGTTACCTTCACCACCATATGCAGAAGCTCCACCGATGAAGCAAGCTGCAATAGCATCCATCTCGTATGCGTTACCAAGTGTTGGGTTACCCTGAGCTGCTCTTGCTACGGTAAGGATACCAGCAAGACCTGAGAGGATACCCATATTGATATAAGCGAAGAAGTATGCTTTTCTAGGATCGATACCTGAAAGTTTGGTAGCCTTCTCATTACCACCAACTGCATATAAGTAACGTCCGATAGTTGTCTTGCTTGTGATGTATGAATAAGCAATAAGTACAAAAGCAATCCACAATAAAGATGTAGGAATTCCCTTATAATTTGCAAGCTTATTAAAGAGCCACAATACAACTGCACAGATGATAACTGTTTTAATTATTGAAGAAACAATAGGATCTACATCGTAGCCGTTCTTTTTGTTTGAGATTCTCTTAACAACTACTGATACTGCGTAGCCTGCAGCGATTAAAATACCAACTACAAGGCAAAGCATATTGACTTTTGATCCGCCAAAGATATCAGGAATGTAGCAGTTAGCGCCACCACCAAATACATTAAGAAATACTTCGTTTCTGATACCGTAGGTAAGACCCTGCATAATTCTGTTTGCAAGACCTCTGAAAGCGTACATACCAGCAAGAGTTGCAATGAAAGGTGGAACCTTTACATATGCAATCCAGTATCCCTGCCATACACCTACAAGTGCACCTAATGCAAGCATAACGATAACTGCGAGCCATACGTTCATGTTCTTGTCAAGAAGGATTGCTCCGATACCACCAGCGAAACATACAACCGAACCACAAGCAAGGTCAATGTTACCACCAGTAAGAATACAAAGAAGCATACCAGTTGCAAGCACGAATACATAAGCATTCTGTGAAATAAGGTTGTTGATGTTCTGTGCGAGCATAATCTTACCACCGGTAATAAAGTGGAATGTCGCAAAAACTACAACAAGGACAAGAACCATAAAATATTTTTTGAAAAATTCTGAAGCTTTAGACTTTCCCATGATTACTCATCCTTTCCTGACTGAATAATAGCAGCCATAATATTTTCCTGTGTTGCTGCATCAGCACTCATCTCACCAACAAACTTTCCTTCGTTCATGATATAGACACGATCACTCATACCTATAACCTCAGGAAGTTCTGATGAAATCATAACTACTGACTTACCTGCTGCAACAAGGTCATTGATAATACAATAAATCTCATACTTTGCACCTACATCGATACCTCTTGTAGGCTCATCAAGGATAAGAATATCAGGATCAGCAAACATCCATTTTGCAAGAAGAACCTTCTGCTGGTTACCACCAGAAAGGTTACCTACCTTCTGCTCTACAGAAGGAGTCTTGGTGTTGAGCTTATTCTT